>NZ_JARVTC010000014.1:0-228093 GCF_030208875.1 Pseudarthrobacter sp. MEB009 | reverse complement strand
ACACCCCGAATAACAACCACAACCGATAGCGTAACGGTGAGGGACAGACGGGACGGACAAGGCAGGTCCGGTAGAATCGGGGCTCATGAACAGCCTCTTCAGCCACGGCCAGGACCAGCATGGAAGCCCTGTACAGCCCGGCAGTCCGGCGCAGCCCGGTCCTCCTGAGCTCGTCCCGGTCATCGAAACCGTTGTGGTGCCCGGAACCGTAGCCCACGCCTTCGCTGGCTTCACGGACCACACACACCTCTGGTGGCCCCTTGAAGAGCACGGGGCTTACGGGGCAGGGTCCTACGTGGAGTTCGAGGAGAACCTCATCCTGGAGACCGCCGACGATGGCAGGACCAGTATCTGGGGAACCCTTGACGACTGGCAGCCGCCGCTGTCCTTCCACGCCACCTGGCACCCCGGCTCAACGGCGCTGTGGTCCACTGAGCTCCGCGTGGTCTTCAGGGCCGTCGAGGGCGGCGCAGAGGTCAAGGTGCTCCATGAGGGCTGGGAGGGCGCCGAGGATCCCGCTGCCACCCGGGCAGGGTACGTTGCGGCGTGGCCGCTGATCCTGGCCCGCTACTCCCGCTTTATGGGGTCTGCCGGCTAGGACACCACAGCTAGGGTTTCGTTGGCGGGATGGCCGTGCTGGTGCGGATGACAAAGTCCGTGGGGTATTCGTAGTCGGGCGCAGGGATGGGTGCTGCATCGGCGTCGGAGTTCCAGGCCGTATCCAGCAGCTCAAGCGCCGTTGTAGCGGCGAGCTTGCCCTGGCCGCGGGGATTCTGGTCGATGGTGGTCAACCCGAAGGCCTCGCCAAGTTCATGCCCGTCCAGGCCTACCACGGAGATGTCCCGGGGGACCTGGAGGCCGAAGTCCCTGGCCGCGAGGATGGTGCCCACCGCCATCTCATCCGACGCCGCGAAAACCGCTGTTGGCCGTTCGGAAGCCGTCCCCAGAAGCCGCTTGGCGGCCGTATATGCCCCCTGGATGGTGAAGTCCGCCGCGACCTGCCAGTCCGGATGGACCGGCAGGCCCGCGGCCGCCATCGCAGCCTGGTATCCGCTGAGGCGGATGCCCGGAAGCTTGAAGTCCCGGTTCAATTCAGTGTCCCCGGTCATATGCGCAATCCGCGTGTGCCCCAGCCGGATGAGGTGTTCGGTGACGAGCCGCGCAAGGCGGGCATCGTCGATCCTGATGGAGGCCGCACCGGGCAGGGCGCCGCCGATCGCCACGAGGGGCCTGCGGACGGCCAGGAGCTGCATGATCTCCGCCTCGCTGAGCACCAGGGCAACGGCGATCACGGCATCCAGGCGCTTCCGCAGCAGGAAGTCGCTCAGGACGCTGTTCCTGCGCTCCGTCTGTTCGCCCACGTTATAGAGGGTGAGGTCGTAGCCGGCATCCAGCAGGGTCTCGGAGACGCCCTCCAGCACGGAGGCGAAATACCAGCGCTGCACATAGGGCACCACCAGGCCGATGTTGTAGTTCCGCCCGGACGCCAGGCTGGCGGCGTGGTACGACGGGACGAAGCCCAGCTCCTGCGCTGCCCTGCGGGCCCGCTCCCGGCTCTTGGCCGAAACATTGGCCTTGCCGCTGAGCGCCCGCGAAACCGTGGCCACCGACAGGCCGGCCCGGTCCGCAACCTCTTTGATCCCCGGCATGCTAGTCCGTTGCGCCGCCCTGCCCCAGCGCAATCCAGGCCGTTTCGCCGGAAGCGAGCCAGCCGTCGGTTCCGTCGGCGGCGCTGCGGACCAGGACCTGGCCTGCAGGCAGCTCCAGCGGTTCGTGGTTAAGGTTCATCAGCACCAGCGTAGTCCCGTTGACGTAGCCCAGCGCGGATCCGCTGCACCAGTCTTCTGCCCAGAGCAGCGAGCCGCGGCCCAGGTCCAGGTTGCGGCGGAGTGCCAGGGTTTCCTTGTAGACGGAAAGGTGCGACGCCGGTGATCCGGTCTGCAGATCACGCGCCAGGGCGGCAAACGAGTCGGGGAAGGGGAGCCACGGGTCAGCCCCTGGTCCAAAGCCGAGGTGGGGTTCTGCCGCACGCCATGGCAGTGGGATCCGGCAGCCGTCCCGGCCCAGGCGTTCGCCGCCGGTCCGGGCAAAAGTGGGATCCTGGCGGAGCTGCTCGGGAATGTCGATACCGTCAGGCAGTCCCAGTTCTTCACCCTGATAGAGGTACGCGGCGCCCGGCAGGCCCAGCATAAACACTGACGCAGCCGCAGCACGGCGCCTGCCCAGGGCAACGTCCGGCTGCGGGTCTGCGGGGCCGATGCCGTCCCCGCCGCGCGGTCCCTGCCCGTTGTAGCCGAACCGGCTCGCGTGGCGGACCACGTCATGGTTGGACAGGACCCAGGTGCTGGGCGCGCCAACAGCGTCCAGCGCCACCAGCGAATCGGTGATGACACCGCGGAGGCGGTGGATGTCCAGGCCTGCATGCAGGTAGGGGAAGTTGAATGCCTGCTGCATTTCATCCGGCCGCACCCAGTCGGCCAACCTGGGCAGCGGGTCCACGTTGGCTTCGGCACAAAGGATGCGGTCGTGGCCGTATTCGTTGAGGATTGCCCGCCAGCGGCGGTAGATGTCATGCAGGGCGGGCTGCCCGAACATGGGCGCTGCAGAACCCGGGAAGCCTTCGCTGCTGCTGCCGTCCGCGCGGCCGCCCCAGGCGGGCAAACCTGCCGCCTTGACCAGCGCGTGGGCCACGTCCACCCTGAACCCGGACACGCCGCGGTCCAGCCAGAAGCGGAGGACCCGCTCGAACTCGGCATGGACGGCGGGGTTGTCCCAGTTGAAATCCGGCTGGGAGGAATCGAAGAGGTGCAGGTACCACTGTTCCGGGCGGCCGTCGGTGCCAATGATGCGGGTCCAGGCCGGGCCGCCGAAGTGCGACTCCCAGTTGTTGGGCGGCTCGTTGCCGTCAGGGCCGCTGCCGTCACGGAAAATGAACATGTCCCGTTCGGGGCTGCCTGCGGACGCCTGCACGGCTGCCTGGAAGGCGACGTGCTGGTCCGAGCAGTGGTTGGGCACAAGGTCCACAATCACGCGGAGCCCCAGCCGGTGGGATTCGGCCATCATCACGTCGAAGTCGGTGAGGGTGCCGAAGATGGGGTCCACGTCGCAGTAGTCGCTGACGTCGTACCCGGCGTCGCGCTGGGGCGAGCGGTAGAACGGGGACAGCCAGACGGCGTCCACCCCCAGGTCCGCGAGCTGCGGCAGCTCCTCGGTGATGCCTGCGAGGTCGCCTACGCCGTCACCATTGAGGTCGCGGAATGACCGTGGGTACACCTGGTAGATCACGGCGGAGCGCCACCATCCGGGGATGGTATCGGCAGAGTGGATCAGCGTGAGCGGGCCCGCCGCCAGGGTGGTGTCCGGTGTCACAGTTTCGACAGTCATGAGAGTTACCTTAGAGCAGAATCCGGATTAAATGAAAGCGCTTCCAGTCTGGTTTGCAGGGCCTATTGATAGTTGAAGCCATCCGCGCAGGTCAGGAGCTGGAAGCGCTTGCATCCGAGCCTGCGTCCACCACCGGCGCTCAACCTAGACTGGGTGGAGACGTGCGACGGCGGATGGAGGCTTTGTGGAAAGCGTGGTTGAGGAATTGGTGGCTGCCGTCGGGGCAGCTCAGGTGGACACCGCCGAAGGGACCCTGCGGCGGTACGCGGTGGACCAGGCGCCCATCATCGACTTCCACCTTCCCGTGGCCGTGGTGTTCCCGGCGTCGGTACCTGAGGTCCAGGCGGTGGTGCGTGCCTGCGCCGCCGCGAATGTGGCGCTGGTGCCCCGCGGAGCGGGGACGGGTGTGTCTGGCGGTGCCCATGCCACGCGCGGCTGCGTGGTCCTCTCCCTGGAACGGCTGGACCGGATCCTGGACCTGAGCCCCGACGATGAAACGGCAACAGTGGAACCGGGGGTCATCAACGCCGTGCTTAATGAGGCCGCGGCCACCCACGGGCTGATGTACGCGCCGGACCCTGCAAGCTACCGCAGTTCCACCATCGGCGGGAACGTGGCTACCAACGCCGGCGGTCTCCGCTGTGCCAAGTACGGCGTCACCCGGGACTCGGTGCTGGCCCTGGACGTTGTCCTGGCCGACGGCTCGCTGATCCACACCGGCCACCAGACGTTCAAGGGCGTGGCGGGCTATGACCTGACCGGGCTTTTTGTTGGCTCCGAGGGAACGCTCGGGATTGTGGTGGGCATCACCGTCCGGCTGAAGTACCTGCCGCAGGAGGTGCACACCGTGGCCGCCTTCTACCCCGACTTCAAGCGCGCCGCAGCGGGTGTCCTCGCCGTGGGCCGGGCCCGGGTCCAGCCGGCCATCATGGAACTGCTCGACGGCGGGACGCTGGCGCAGCTGGACGAAATCCACGGCTCGGACCTCAGCGCACGCGGCAGCTCCCTCCTCCTCGTCCAGACGGACGGCTTCGGCGCTGCAGCTGAAGCAGCCAGGATCCGGCAGGTTCTGCAGGACAGCGGCGCGGTGGTGACCACTGAGGAGAGCGCCGAAGCGCAGCGTCTGGTGGAACTGCGACGGCACAGCCGGGGCGCCGAGGTGGACGACCAGTACCGGGTGGGCGAGGATGTCGCCGTCCCGCGCTCACGGCTGGTGGACTATGTGGCGGCCCTGGAAGCCATGGCCGGGGAGCACAGGGTGCACCTGAAGGTTGTTGCGCACGCCGGCGACGGCAACCTGCACCCCACGTTCTGGGTGGACCGGGAGGAGACGGGTGTTGATGCCGGAGCCCTGGCCCGCCTGGAACGGGTGCTGGACGAATCGGTGACGGCCGCGCTGGCCATGGGCGGCACCATCACGGGTGAGCATGGCGTGGGCCAGTACAAGCTGCGCTGGCTGGGCCAGGAGCAGGCTGAACCCGTGCGGGAGCTCCAGCACAGGATCAAGGCGCTGTTCGACCCCGCCGGGATACTGAACCCCGGCAAGGCAATCTAGCCTTCGGTCATCCCAACTGGGTCGCAGTTGTTGTCGTTTTGAGGGCCCAAAACGACAACAACTGCGACCCAGTTGGGGGCTGACCCCCGGCCCTGCGGGAGGGCTCAGTGCGGGAAGGCTCAGTCGTCGGCGTCGGGGTATTCGCTGTCCGCTCCGTAGCGGGACTCCTCGGTCTCCACTTCGAGGATCTTGAGCATCCCGGTGTCCGGGTTGAGCATGATCGCTGCCTCGTCGCGGCGGTGCCGCAGGATGGAGTCGATGTAGGACTGCACGGCTTCGGCCAGCGGGATGTGGCGTTCCTGCTTCTCCGACATGTACCAGCGGTGTTCCAGGACCTCGTGCACGGCTTCCGCCGGTTCCAGTTTGCCGGACAGGTCCCGGGGTATGGACCGGACAATGGGTTCGAAGATCTGGCTGACCCAGAGGTGGGCGCTGTATTCCTCGTCCATGTCCGGGTTGTTGTCGGCCCGGAACGAGTCCATGTCGTTCAGCAGCCGTCGTGCCTGGTTTTCCTGGGCATCCAGCCCGGTGAGGCGCAGCAGCCGCCGCATGTGGTGGCCGGCGTCCACCACCTTGGGCTGCAGCTGGATGGTGGTCCCGTTCTGGGTGGTCTTGATGGCATATTCTTCAACGTCGAATCCCAGTTCGTTGAGCCGCCGGATCCGGGCACCCACCCGCCAGCGCTCGCCAAGTTCAAAGGATTCCTTTTCCGTCAGCTCAGTCCAGAGCCGCCGGTAGCTGTCCATGATGAGTTCGCTGGTGGCCACGGGGTCCACTTTTTCCTCGATCAGGCCGCCGTCGAGCAGGTCCATCAGTTCACCGGCGATGTTCACCCGGGCGATTTCGAGGTCGTACTCACGCTGGCCGGTGGACAGGTCCGGGTAGAGCTCGCCGGTTTCGGCGTCGACCAGGTAGGCCGCGAAAGCGCCGGCGTCGCGGCGGAACAGCGTGTTGGACAGGGATACGTCGCCCCAGTAGAAGCCGATCAGGTGCAGCCGGACCATCAGGAGCGCCTGGGCGTCGATCAGCCGCGTCAGGGTGTCCTTGCGCAGCATCTGCGAGAACAATGCGCGGTACGGCATGGAGAACTTCAGGTGCCGGGTCACCAGCACCGGGTTGAGGGGGCGGCCGTCCATGGTGGTCCGGCCGGTGATGACGGCGACGGGTTCCACGCAGGGGACATCCAGCCGCGCCAGTTTGCGGAGCATGTGGTATTCGTGCCGGGCCACGTGCTCGGACGTTTCCTTGATGGCAATCACGGAACCGCCCAGATGGGCGAAGCGCACAATGTGCCGGGAGATGCCGCGGGGCAGCGCCGCGAGGTTTTCCGCCGGCCAGTCCTCCAGGGCGATGTGCCACGGAAGGTCCAGCAACTCGGGGTCCGCGGCGGCGGCCGTGATGTTCAGGGAACTGGAGACCGAGGCCGCTTTGTCATCGTCCGCGCTGGCCGCCACAAACCGCGGCAGTTTTCCGATCTGCGCGTAGTCGGTGGGTTCATCGTGCCACTGGGCGCTGTTTTCCTCGGTCATGGCTCAATTCTTCCGTACTTTGCGGTGTTGGGCTAAACATCGGGTTAAACGGCCGACGGCGGCCCCTCCAGTGAAGGGGCCGCCGCCGGTTACAGAACGAATCAGTCGCCGAGGCGCAGACCGGTCTTGGTGTCGAACAGGTGCACGTGGCCCGACTGCGGACGGACGTAGAGGGTCTCGCCCTTCAGCGGAGGACGGCGACCGTCGACGCGTGCCACGATGTCGTGGTCCTTGCCGTCGAGCGTGGTGTGGCCGTAGACGTAGGCGTCGGCGCCGAGTTCTTCAACGACGTCGACCTCGACCTTGAGGCCCTCACCCTGCGGTGCGGTCTCGAGGTCTTCCGGACGGGAACCAACGGTGACCGTGCTGCCGTGGGCTTCTTCGAGGATGTTGCGCGGCACGGGGTAAACCGTTCCACCGAACTGGACGCCGCCGTCGACGACGGGCAGTTCGAGCAGGTTCATGGCGGGGGAGCCGATGAAGCCGGCGACAAACACGTTCTTCGGGCGGTCGTACAGGTTGCGCGGGGTGTCGACCTGCATCAGCAGGCCGTCCTTCAGCACAGCCACGCGGTCACCCATGGTCATTGCCTCGACCTGGTCGTGGGTCACGTAGACCGTGGTGACGCCCAGGCGGCGGGTCAGGGACGCGATCTGCGTACGGGTCTGGACACGGAGCTTGGCGTCCAGGTTGGAGAGCGGCTCATCCATGAGGAAGACCTGCGGGTTACGCACAATGGCGCGGCCCATGGCAACACGCTGGCGCTGGCCACCGGAAAGTGCCTTCGGCTTGCGGTCCAGGTACGGCTCAAGGTCAAGAAGCTTTGCTGCTTCACGGACACGCTCGGCGCGCTCTTCCTTGGAAACGCCGGCGATCTTCAGGGCGAAGCCCATGTTGTCGGCAACCGTCATGTGCGGGTACAGCGCGTAGTTCTGGAAAACCATCGCGATGTCGCGGTCCTTCGGCGGAACGTCGGTGACGTCGCGGTCGCCAATGAGGATACGGCCTGCGTTGACATCCTCAAGGCCTGCGAGCATGCGCAGGGAGGTGGACTTACCGCAACCGGAGGGTCCAACGAGGACGAGGAATTCGCCATCGGCGATGTCGATGTTGAGCTTATCGACGGCGGGCTTTTCTGTGCCCGGGTACAGACGCGTAGCGTTATCAAAAGTAACTGTAGCCACAGTTATCAATCCCTTCACCGGCAGGTACGTGCCGGACGATCCGTTGTGAATGGTTCATGTTTGTTCAGTTTTGTTTTGCACCACTGCGTTCCGGCTAGCGCCAGGAGGCAGTGGGTAATGCCGCACGGTGTTTGTGCGCCACATCACAAGCAAGAGTATGCCAGACGCTGCCCGTTTTGTTGTCTTTGTTACGAACGTCACACGTGAAGTTCGGCACGGCGTCAGCTGCCGGTGTGTCCGGGATCCTCTTCGGCAACGGCCAGGCTGCGTTCCTGCAGGAGTGTTTCGAGGAGTTCCGCCACATGGATGGGGGCCTCCACACGGAACTGTGCCCCGGTGAAGTCGAAACCCACCTTGATGCCAACGTCCCCGGGTTCGAGCCGGGCCAGCGCATCCTCGTCGGTGGTGTCATCCCCGGCAAACAGCACCGCAGTGGCTCCGGTGATCTGGCGCAGGAAGGTTACCCCCTCACCCTTGGAGGCGTTGACGACTGACGTTTCCAGGACGCGTTTCCCATCCTTGAGGAACACCCCCTTGCGGTCCTGCAGCAGGGACCGGGCAGCGGCCACAGCATCCTCGGCGACGTCATCGGCCGCGAGCCGGGTGTGGAGCACCACGCCCGCCGGTTTGTCCTCGAGCATGGTGCCCGGTGCCACGGCGACGATTTCGGCGAGCGCGCTGCGGACCTCGGCCAGCAGTTCCGCCTGCGCCGCGTCCAGCGTGAGGCCGGCGGAACCGGGGCCCAGCCAGGCCTCGGCGCCGTGGCTGCCGATCAGCAGGGAGTCCACAGGTGGCGAGGCGACCACCCTCAGGCTGGCGAGTGCGCGCCCGGAGATGAGTGCCGTCGTCGTGCGCGGCAGGACGGCGAGTCCTGCGAACGCCGCAGCCGACCGTGGCAGCGGCCGGGCGTCGTCCGCGTGGCCCACTATCGGCGCCATGGTGCCGTCGAAGTCCAGGGCCACCAGCAGGTGTTCCGTGCGGGCAATTTCGCGGAGGGCTGCACGGAGTTCAGGGGACAGGGCCAGGGGGCCCTGGCCGGGGCGGGCCTCAGGTGTCATCGCGGATGACCTTCTCGTTCAGGGCCTGCAGGAAATCCGCTGACCAGTGGTCGACGTCGTGCTCCAAAATCTGCTTGCGCATGGACTTCATCCGGCGGGAGGCTTCCCGGGCCGGCATGTCCACGGCGGTCATGATGGCGCTCTTGAGGCCGTCAATATCGTGCGGGTTCATCAGCAGCGCCTGCTTGAGCTGGTCCGCCGCCCCGGCGAACTCGCTGAGGACCAGCGCGCCGTCGTTATTGTTCCGGGCCGTGACGTATTCCTTGGCCACCAGGTTCATCCCGTCCCGCAGCGCGGTGACCAGCATAACGTCCGCGGCCAGGTACAGGGCCACCATTTCCTCCACCGGGTAGCTGTGGTGCAGGTAGCGGACGGCGGTGTTTTCCAGGGTGTCGTAGGTGCCGTTGATGTGGCCCACGGTACCCTCCACCTCTTCGCGGAGCAGGCGGTACTGCTCCACGCGCTCCCGGCTCGGCGAGGCAACCTGGATCAGGGTGGCGTCGGCGACGGAAAGCTTGCCGTCCGCCAGGAGCTCCTCAAAGGCCTTGAGCCGGTGCCTGATCCCCTTGGTGTAGTCCAGCCGGTCAACACCCAGCAGGATGGTTTTGGGGTTGCCCAGGTCCTGCCGGATCTGGCGCGCCCGTTCAATGATGTCCGGCCGGCCGGCCAGTTCGCTGATCTGCTGGACGTCGATGGAAATGGGGAACGCCTGGGCGCGGGCGATGTGCGTGATTTCGCCGTCGCCGTCCTTGACGTGGACCTGCTGCTGCTTGACGCTGGCGCCAAGGAAGCGGCGGGCCGAGCGCATGAAGTTTCCGGCGTCGCTGGCGCGCTGGAAGCCCACCAGGTCCGCGCCGAGCAGCCCGTCGATGATGGCCTGCCGCCAAGGGAGCTGGGCGAAGATCTCCGGGGGCGGGAAGGGGATGTGGTTAAAGAATCCGATCCGCAGGTCCGGGCGGACCTTCCGCAGCATCCGTGGCACCAGCTGCAGCTGGTAGTCCTGGACCCAAACGGTGGCGTTTGTGTCAGCATGGCGGACGACGGCGTCGGCGAACCTTTGGTTGACCTTGCGGTAGGCGTCCCACCAGGTCCGGTGGAACTCCGGGGGTGCGATGACGTCGTGGTAGAGCGGCCAGAGGGTCGCGTTGGAGAAGCCCTCATAGTAGAGCTCCACCTCGTCGTCGCTGAGCTGGACGGGGACAAGGTCCATGCCGCCGTGGCTGAACGGTTCCAGCGTTTCGTCGGGGGCACCGTGCCAGCCCACCCAGGCGCCGTCTGTTTTACCCATCATGGGTGCCAGGGCCGTCACCAGTCCACCGGGGGAGCGACGCCACCCCGAGCCGTCGTCGCCGTTGTCGCCCGGAGCGCAACGGTCCACCGGCAGCCTGTTGGACACCACCATAAAGTCGTATTTCGTGGCGTCGCCGTGCGCGGAACCGGTGGTTCCTGGCCGGGATTTGGCGGCGGATTTGTCCTGGACGGGTGATTGCATTGCGGCCCCCTGGGGTTGCTTGTGCTCTCAGGCAACCCTAACGGGGCGGGGTCATCCGTGCTATTCATCCGTTGGGCAACCCGGCGGAATGGTTGAAAGCGCAAGCTCCCAGCTTTCTCCCCTAAAATGGTGGAGTTGCCACTGAGTGGTCCCCCCACGTCGATCGACCCAAGGAACACATGAGCCCCGCAAATGAAGTACGGAAGTCCAAGGCTGAGCGCACCGCGGAGGCGCGCGAGAAGGCCCGGATGATCCGCGAAGCCCAGCTGAAGAAGGAGCGGCGGAACAAGCTGCTGATCGGCTGGGGCATCGTCGCGGCCGTGGTGGCCATCCTGGTCATCGTGGGGCTGGTGGTCACCACCTCGCTCAAGCAGAACACGCCGATCGCGGACCAGGGACCGGTCCCCACCAGCGCCAACACCAACGGCGGCGTGACCCTGCTGGCGAACACCGAGGTCAAGGCCGCCGACGGCGGCTCCGTGGACATGGCCAACCTGCCGGCCAAGCCCGAGACCCTGCCCAGCCCGCTGGTCGCCCCCGGCGCCGAAGCCGAGACCGGCCAGCCCGTCAAGGTTGTTGCGTACGTTGACTTCATCTGCCCCGTCTGCAAGCGGTTCGAGGACACCTACAACGAGGCCCTCACCGGGCTCCGCAACGAAGGCAAAATCTCCCTCGAATACCGCCCGCTGGGCTTCCTGGACCGCCAGTCCAGCACCAACTACTCCTCACGTGCCGCCAACGCCGCCGCTTGCGTCGCGGACAAGGCTCCGGACAAGTACGGCGAATACGTGGACACCCTTTTCACTAACCAGCCCGCTGAAGGTGGCGCCGGCCTTTCCGATGACAAGCTGAAGTCCCTGGCCAGCGACATCGGCGCGGACATCGGCAGCTGCGTGGACGACAAAACGTTCCGCCCGTACGTCAAGTACGCCACCGGCCTGGCCGCCAACACCGGCATCAGCGGCACGCCCACCATCTTTGTGGACGGCAAGCAGTGGGACGGTACCACCGACCTGAATGCCGACATCCAGGCTGCGATCGACGCCAAGGCCTGATCCGCCCGAAGTACCCAAGGCCCGCTCCCGGTTTTCTCCGGGGGCGGGTTTTTGCGCAGGGCCTGCCGGACGCAAGCGTTTTTACCACCGGTGGGACTTTGGGCTACCCTTATCCAGTGCCGTTCAGGCGTTGCCCCATTGGGGGTGTGCCTCCTTAGCTCAGTTGGCCAGAGCACCGCTCTTGTAAAGCGGGGGTCGTCGGTTCGAATCCGACAGGAGGCTCCAACGGAGCCCTCCGTTCCGGCGATTCTGCCGGAACGGAGGGCTTTTCCTTTTCCCGGAAGCAGCCGGTCCCGCTGGTGCCCGATCCTGTCCGGCAATGTGGGCTAGGGTCAGTGCAACAAACCTTCGTGAAGGGTCGCCACCGGATGTCCGTGCGCACCGGGCGAAGGGTGCCGCCGGTACCCGCAGCCTGGCAAAGTTTCGCTGACTGGGCCTTTTTTGTGCTCGGCGGCGTGTCAGCCGTCTGGCTTGCCGCCGTCCTGGTCCGGGAGAGCTTCCTCTTCGGCTGGTGGCAGTTGCTCTTCCTCGTGGGGTTCTGGGTGGCGCTTGCCTACCTGGTGCTGCCCCGGCTGCACAGCATCCTGACCCGGATCTACGTCCCCGACTACTTCATCGGCCGGGCCCGGACCAGCGACGGGTTGCTGGGCGACCCGGTCAACCTCGCCCTCCTCGGCTCCGAAGCCCAGCTCCACACCGCCATGCAGGGCGCCGCGTGGATCCGTGCCGACGACCTGTCGTTCCGGACCGGGTTCCGCATTGTGAAGTCCACCGTCCTGCGGCGCAGCTACCTGGCCGCGCCCGTCAGCCCGCTCCTTCTGTTTGGCCGCAGGCAGGACTTCGCGTACCAGCAGGAAGTGGACGGCAGCCCCGGCAAACGACACCATGTCCGGTTCTGGCGCGCCCCCGCGGGGTGGTTGCTGCCCGGCGGCATCAGCGCCGATTGGCTCGCCGCCGGCACCTATGACCGTAGCGTGGGCTTTTCGCTTTTTACGCTGCAGGTCACCCACAAGATCGCGCCGGACACCGATGTGGAACGGGACCATATCGTGGCTACTGTCCTTGCCGCGCAGGGGGACGCGACGGTGAGCGTCATCCGCGATTTTTCCACCGGATACCACGCGCGCAACGGCGGCGGCGATGCCATAGTTACCGACGGCGACCTGCCCATCCTTGACCTGCGCCAGCTGGCTGCCGGCACCGCGGAGCCTGACCAGGGCACGGACAGCCGCGACCGGCGCCCCGCGCCGGTGGTGGTGGGCGCGGTCATGACCGCCGTCAGCGCGCTCGCCTCGATCCTCACCGGCATCGTGCAGCTGCTGGACGCGCCCATCACCGCCGCCGACACCGACCCTGGACTGGGGCCGCTCGCCACCGTGGTGGTACAGGTCGCGGCGTCCGCCGTGATCGCCGTGGGGGTGGTGATGGCGCTGCTCGCCTGGCGGGTCTTCCTGGGCAGTGCCCGGGCCAGGTCCGCCGTGATGCTGCTCAGCGTGCTCTCCATCGCAGCCCTCGTCACCGCGTCTGAGTCCGGCAACCCGGATGACGTGCGGCAGAACCTGTGGAGCGTGGCGCTGACGGTGCTGGTGCTGCTGGCGCTTTCCAGCGACAGGGCAACCACCTACGTGAACCGCCGGCGCAAGGCGCCCAAACGGATCTCGGGGCTGCCCGGCGGAACGGCCCCGTTCTAGCTGCGCAGGCCTTGCCCGGGGCCAGCCCTGCGCCGCGCTTTCCCTTCCCGGGACGCACCTTCCGGCGGTACTCTGGGACCCGCCAGCACCACGACCGGACAGGAGTGCCAATGCCCAAGACCGGCAAGAACCACCACGCCCTGAAGAAGGAGCTGCCGTCCACCCTGCAGCGCTCCGGCCAGGAAGCCCAGGACACTTTCGCCAAAACCTACGACTCGGCCATGGAGTCCTACAACGACGAAGGCCGCGCCGCGCGGACGGCGTTCGCCGCCCTCAAGCACAGCCACGAAAAGGTGGCCGACCATTGGGAGCCCAAAGCGGAGAACGGCCCGTCGGACGAACGGGCGGAGCAGGGCGGTTTGTCGGATAAACCCACAGCCGGCGGTGTGGACGCCAACGCCTCCAAGGCCCACCTCTATAAGCTCGCGAAGGAACTCGACGTCGCCGGCCGCTCCACCATGGGCAAGGACCAACTGGTCCAGGCCCTACGGAAAGCCAACGACGCCGCCACGCGCAGGGCCAGCGGCGGCTAGCGGTTCCCAGCTGACCAGGGCGCCCCGCCAACTGGCCCTTGCCGTTCCGCCCGCCAGGGTGTCGAATCAGAAGACACATGTGGGCCGGCTTGGACGCCAGGAGGAACATTGTCCGCCATTTCCTGCACGGCACTGCAATGAACCCGGCCGCCCAAAAGATCCAGCGCATCTACCTCACGCTGACCCTGGGCAACACCCTTGCGGCCTCGTTCATCTGGGGCATCAACACCCTCTTCCTGCTGGATGCCGGCCTCAGCAACCTGGAGGCCTTCGCCGCCAATGCGTTCTTCACGGCCGGGATGGTCCTCTTCGAGGTGCCCACCGGCGTCATCGCCGACGGCTGGGGCCGGCGCACCTCATTCCTGCTCGGGACGTTGACGCTGGCCGTATCGACCTTCCTGTACTACCTGCTGTGGCAGTGGTCCGCGCCGTTCTGGTGGTGGGCCGCCGTGTCCGTCCTGCTTGGCCTCGGGTTCACGTTCTTTTCCGGGGCCGTTGAGGCCTGGCTGGTGGACGCGCTGCGCTTCTCCGGATACGACGGTGACCTGGAGGCAGTGCTGGGCCGCGGACAGATGGTCTCGGGCATCGCCATGCTGGCCGGATCCGTGGCCGGCGGCGTCCTGGCGCAGGCCACCAACCTGGGCGTCCCCTTCCTGGTCCGCGTGGCGGTGCTGCTGGCCCTGTTTGCCGTGGCCCTGCGGCTGATGCACGACGTCGGCTTCACACCCGAGCGCTCTCCGCACCCGATCCGGGCCACGCGGGCTGTGCTGAAGGCATCCGTGGACGGCGGGCTGAAGAATCCGCCGGTCCGCTACATGATGCTTGCCGCACCCTTCACCGAAGGTGTCGGCTTCTACGTTTTTTACGCGCTGCAGCCCTACCTGCTGCAGCTGTTCGGTGACCCCCGTGCCTACGCGGTGGCCGGGCTGGCCGCGGCCATCGTGGCTGGAGCGGATGTGGTGGGCGGGTGGATGGCCCCGCGGGTCCGGCGCCTGGTCCGGCGGCGCACCACCATCCTGATCGCCAGCAACGTCATCAGCTCCGTGATCCTGGTGGTGCTGATGGTCACCGCCAACTTCTGGGTGGCGCTGGCCCTCCTGGCGCTCTGGGCCGTGGTGGGGTCCGCAGGCACCCCCGTCCGGCAGGCCTACCTCAACGACATGATCGAATCCAGGCAGCGCGCCACAGTCCTCAGCTTCGATTCGCTGATGGGGTCCGTCGGGGGCGTGGCGGTACAGCCTGCCCTGGGCCGCACGGCCGACCTGTACGGTTACCCGGCGTCCCTCGCCGTGGGCGGTGCCGTCCAGCTGCTGGCCGCCCCCTTCATTTTCCTCAGCCGCCGGCAACGCGCTGCTGCTGATGTCCGGACCGAGCCGGCACCGGACACGGACGCAACGGCAGGGACCGACGCCGGAACGGCACCTGCGCCTTGACCGTTTCCGGCGGGTGCCGGGCAGGGGCAGCCGCGGCAGAGTTAATCGCCGGGAGACGGGGACGAAACGCGGCCACAACAATCGCTGCGTAGGTTGGGCGCATGACAGCTCACAACGCAGGCCGGCTCCTTGACTGGCTTCGGGACGTCTTTACCTACGAATCCCCGGACCGCGCCGCCGACGCCATGGCCGACGCGACCCGCTGGGGCTGGTTGCCGGCGCTCAGCGGTGTGGCCGCCGGTGCGCACCACGCGAGGGCAAGCCATCACGGCGGCCTGGAGCCCGAAAACAGTCGTGGATTGGCCTGACGACGTGGCATCGGAACGGCCCCAGGTGATACTTGCGCCACTGCTTTAACACCTGTCCCGTGCCGGCGGAACGTGTGGTTTTTGCTGCCGGCCGGCGTCGTTACCTGCCATAACGGCGCGGGTGCCGAAACGACATCAAACGGATGACGGCGGGGCAAATTTCCGGTCTTGATGCATGGTGGCGTGATGCTGGGGAAGCTTCGCTAACGGTTGCGCGCCGAAGCGGAAACAAGCCTGTTTTCCGGGTCTGGAGGCTCCTAGCCTTGAGCTATCCACCCGCTCCTCACCCAGGAAAACGACAATGAAAAAACTATCAATCTGGCTCACCGCGCTTCTCATCGCGGCAGGGCTGGGCATCATCATCCCGGGGCCAGCCTCGGCAGCTACATCGTATTGCGGCCTCACTTGGGGGTCATTGGCCAAGGCAGCTCCTGACACCGGCGCAGGGTCCGTCACCAACGTCCGCTCCGGCCGTCAGGCCTGCTACGACCGGCTGGTGATCGACCTCAATGGCCGGACGGACGGCTACAGGGTTGAGTACGTTAGTGTCATCACCAGCGACGGCAAGGGAGAGGTAATACCCGTCAGGGGCGGTGCCCGGCTGCGGATCGTTGCCCTGGCTCCTGCCTACAACGACTCCGGGTCCGCCACCTATCTGCCGGCCAACCCGAAGGAAGTAGTCAACGTGGCCGGTTACCAGACCTTCCGCCAGGTGGTCTGGGCCGGAAGCTACGAGGGCCAGACAACTCTGGGCCTGGGCGTTCGTGCCAGGCTTCCGTTCCGGGCCTTCACCCTGGTCGGTCCGGGCGGCGGGTCCCGCCTGGTGATCGACGTGGCACACTTCTGGTGAGCCTGTCCCGCCCGGCGTAAATTCCCCGGTATGACCACAGAAAAGGTGCCGCAGCCCCGAACCAGGGACCGCGGCACCTTTCGTTGCGTACTGCCGATGGATTGGAAACATGATGCGACGCGGTTTTGGTCCGGCGGTGGATCAACGGGAGCCAGCTGGAACAGGCAGGCGCGGGCTGGCAGGGCGTCCGGGTCCAGGTCGGGCTGGCTTGCGGGGCCCTACCGCGATGGTGCCGCAGTTCCTACTCCGGGACCACCAGGGCCGGCGTGTCACGCCGGAGCGTCTCGCCGCGGAAGAACCCGGGCCGCACCTTGGCCATGACCAGCATAAACACGGCGCCCAGCGCCAGGATGCCGATGCCGAGGATAAACACCAGGCCCACCCCGGACACCTCGGAGCCGCTGCCGAATTCGGGCGCCCAGCTGTCGGCAGCGGTCTGGAGGAACACCACAAACAGGCCCACGCCGCCCAGGACCGGGCAGAGCAGCCGAAGGACGAAGTGGCGGACGCTGCTGAAAACGCTGTGCCGGAAGTACCAGGCGCAGGCCAGGGCGGTCAGGCCGTAGTAGAAGCAGATCATCAGCCCCAGGGCCAGGATGGTGTCATTGAGGACATTTTCGCTGACCACGTGCATCACGGCGTAGAAGCCCGCCGAGACGATGCCGGCGGCGATGGTGGCGTAGCCCGGCGTCGCAAATTTGCGGCTGATGCGGCTGAACGGCTGCGGCATGGCGCCGTAATGGCCCATTGCCAGCAGGCTGCGCGAAGGGGACATAAACGTGGACTGCAGGGATGCAGCCGAGCTGGACAGCACGGCCAGCGACATCAGGATGGCAAAGGGGCCCATGATGGGTGAGGCCAGGGCCGTGAAGATGTTCTCGTGGATGTCGGCGTTGTTCAGGCCGTTGCCGGTGTCCCCGACGCCGGCAAACATCATGGTGGCGATGCTCACCACCAGGTAGATGCCCAGGACGATGACGGCCGTAAGGGTGCCGGCCAGTCCCGAGGTCCGCTTGCCGTTGGCGGTTTCCTCATTGACCGTCAGGCAGACGTCCCAGCCCCAGTACACAAAGATGGACAGCGAGATGCCGGCGGCGATCTGGCCGAACGTCTCGATTTTGGTGACGTCGAACCATTCCCAGCTGAAGGGGATGGCGGTTTCGGAGGTGGACCAGTTGGCGAAGGCCATCCCCACAAACAAGCCCAGGACCACCAGTTGGAAGCCCACCAGGCTGTACTGCACCACTTTCGTGGTGTGCATGCCGCGGTAGCTGACCCAGACCGCAAGAGCCACAAAGACGAAGCAGGTCATTACGTTGACAGCCTTGTTCCCCGCGAGGTCGGCGAGGTCGGGGGAGCCCGTCACCTGGGAAAGGAAGAGGTAGAAGAAGTCGACGGCGACGCCGGCCAGGTTGGAGAGCACAATGATGTTGGCCGCCAGGAGGCCCCAGCCGCCCATCCAGCCCACCCAGGGGCCAAACGCCTTGGTCACCCAGGTGAAGGTGGTGCCGCTGTCCGGCGAGTCGGCGTTGAGCTCCCGGTAGGCCAGGGACACCAGGATCATGGGGATGAATCCGATGAGGAAGATGACGGGCAGCTGCAGGCCGGCCTCATTCACGGTAGGGCCCAGGGCGCTGGTCAGGGTGTAGGCCGGGGCGATGGTCGAAATGCCCAGGACAACCACGGCCAGGAGTCCCAGCTGGCCGCCCTTGAGGCCTTTGGCGGAGATGCCGGCGTCTCCGGAGGCGGGCGCGTTGCCGGGGGACTTGGCGCTGGTGCGGGTGGTCTCTGTCATGGCACCACTTTCTGGAAGAAATTGAGACGGCAGTCACTATATGAATGGCGTTCATTTAGTATGGGGTCGGACCGGCCAGGATGCAAGGGCGCAGCAAAAAGTGGTCCCCGGCACCCTGCTTGCCACGCTTCAGGGAAAATTAGTAAGCTCACTGAGAAATCCCGTCCGGGCCCGCGCTGAAGCGGCGGCAGGCTGGTAGCGTCGGGATTACTGGACCACTCGAGGAGGACGCATGAAAGCTTCACCGACACTGACCAACAACCTCCAGGCCGTCCTGGCGGACCTGATTGAACTGCACATCCAGGGCAAGCAGGCCCACTGGAACATCGTGGGAACGAACTTCCGCGACCTGCACCTGCAGCTGGACGAAATCGTCGACGCTGCCCGCCAGTTCGCCGACGACACGGCCGAACGTATGCGGGCCCTGCACGCTCTGCCGGACGGACGCAGCGCAACGGTGTCCGGATCCACCAGCCTGGCGCAGTTCCCGGAAGGCCTGATCAGTACCAAGGATGCAATCGAACGCATCGTGGCTGCGATGGAAGCTGCCGTAGGCACCATGCGCAAGGTCCATGACGAGGTGGACGAGGAGGATCCCACCAGCGCGGACCTCCTGCACGAGTTCATCGCCAGGCTCGAGCAGTTCGCCTGGATGGTGCAGGCGGAAAACATGAAGCCCACCGCCAGCGTCACCACCGCCGACGCCAAGTAGTTTCTGCAGCCTGTGGGCTGCCAACTACAGAGACGCCCGGCGTCGGAGCCTATGCTCCGGCGCCGGGCGTCTTTTGTCCTGGCGGGTTATATCAAGCCGGTGTCATCCCCGCGTGGTTTCCCCGGTCGGGCCGCCGTGACGGCGCCCGCAGTCCCGCCGCTACTTGCCGGCCCGCGGAACCTTCCGCAGCACGGTGCCGGCCAGAACCGCCGTCAATGCCATCAGCACCAAGGCGATGGTGGCTGTGATGTGCACGCCGGAGTCGAAGGCGGCGCGTGCCGTGGCAAGCAGTTCCCCGGCGGCCGGCGCCTGCAGGGTCGCTGCCAGCTCCACGGCGCCGGCCAGCGTCTCGCCGGCCTGGTGGGTGGCGCCCTGGGGCAGGGAACTGGCCACGCCCTCGGGCAGCACCAGGTTCCGCTGGTAGGAAGCCGTCAGGATGGAACCCAGCACGGCGGTGCCCAGCAGCGAGCCCACCTCGTAGCCCGTTTCGGAGATCGCCGCCGCCGCCCCTGATTTTGCGGCCGGCACGGAGCCCAGGATGAGGTCATTGGAAATGGTTTCCGCGGCCCCCACGCCCAGGGCCAGGACCAGCAACGCCGCCAGCAGCAGTGCCGGTCCCGCGCTGTGGTCGCCGAACGCCACCAGTGCATAGCCGGCGGCGCTGAGGCTCAACCCGCCGGCCACCACAAACCCGGGCCGGACCTTGCGGACCAGCGGGACCACCAGCAGCCCGGCCGCCACGGTGGCCAGAAGTGCCGGGATCATGGCCACGCCGGACGCCGAGGGTGACATGCCTTCAAGCAGCTGCAGGTGCTGGGCCAGGAAGAAGATGAAGCCGTTGAAGGAAAACAGGGCCAGCACGTTGGCGGTGATGGCCGTGCTGAAGACGCGGTTGGAGAACAGGCCCATGTCCAGCAGTGGGGCGGCGAGGGTGCGCTGGCGCCGGACAAAAACCCAGCCCATGGCCAGGCCCAGGGCGATGATGGCCAGGGCCTTGAGGCTGAAGCCGGCGGTGGCGATTTCCTTGATGCCGTAAACCACGGGGACCATCACCAGCATGGAGAGGACGATGCTGATGATATCCACCCGTCCCGGCCGGGGATCCCTGGACTCCGGGATGAAGAATGGGCCAAGGGCCAGGAGTGGCAGCATGATGGGAACTGCCACCAGCAGCACGGCACCCCACCAGAAGTGTTCCACCAGCCAGCCGCCGAAAATCGGGCCAAGTGCGGCGCCGCCCGAGAAGCCTGCCGCCCAGATGGCTACGGCAAGCCGGCGCCTGTTCGGGTCCGGGAAGATGTTCCGGATCAGGGACAGGGTGGAGGGCATCAGCATGGCGCCGAAGAACCCCAGGCCGGCGCGGCCCGCGATGAGCCACTCCGCGGTGGGCGCAAAGGCCGTTGCGGCCGAGACGGCCGCAAAGCCGAGGCTGCCCGTCAGCAGCAGGCGCCGGCGCCCGATCCGGTCGCCCAGGCTGCCCATCGCCACCAGCAGTGCCGCGAGGACCAGTGGGTAGGCGTCCACGATCCACAGGAGCTGGACGCCGGTGGTCTGCAGGCTCCGCGCGATTTCAGGGAGCGCAAACGTCAGCGCGGTGTTGTCAACCGCCACCAGCAGGACCGGAAACATCAGCAGTCCCAGCGCCAACCAGTCGCGCCACGAACCGGCTGAGGTGGGCGTTGCGGCTTCCGCCGCCTGGTCCTTCCGCATGGGGGCTGCTGTTGTCATCCGCCAACTATACCGTCCAGACGGTACAGTTACAAAATTTCTGCCAGTTGAGGGTTTCGCCGCAGCTTTGTGCATGATGGGAACCATGCCCCGAAAACCAGTCGCCCGTGATGCTGTCCTGGACGCCTTCGAAGCCCTGCTGATCGACGTGGGCGAACGCGCCGCCACCCTCGACGCCGTGGCCCGGCAGGCGGGGGTTTCCAAAGGCGGGCTCTTGTATCACTTTCCGAACAAGGAAGCGCTGATCAGCGCCCTGCTGGAGCGCCTCGACGCGCTCGCCGACGCGGATCTCGCCCGCATGGCGGCCGCCCCCGAAGGGGCAGCCGAATACTTCATCCGGACATCCCTCTTCTCCGACACCGCCATGGACCGGGCCTTTGTGGCCGCTACCCGTCTCGCGGAAGTGGCACATGCCGAAGCGCGGCGCCGGTTCGCGGGGATCCAGGGCCAGTGGCTGGACCTGCTGGCCGCCGACGTCGGGCCCGGCGTTGCGAAAGCCGTCCTGTACATGGGTGACGGACTCTACTTCAACGCCATGTGGGAAAGCGGCACCGAAGGCGTCAGTGAGCGCCAGCTGGCCGACGTCGAAAGCCTTATCCTCGCCGTGCGGAAACTCCGGGCCTGACTCCCCGGACGCGCACCCTTCCGCTGTGACCGGCGGGCTGGTTTGCGGCTGCGGCCCGGGCATAGGACAATAAAGGTCTGTGAGGGCTGTCACCCGGCCCGCACGGATGCTGAAAAACTAAATGAATTGCCTTTGATCTGCGGCGGGAGAGTCCTGCTGTCAAGGTACAAGCAGGCGCCGTAGGAGCAAATCCTCCCCAGGAATCTCACAGGCCCATGTACCGCCGCGGCGAGGCGCCTCTGGAAAGCAGCAGGCAGTCCATCTGTGCCCCGTTCCGGGATGCAGGACTGCCAGGCTCACCGACGGTGCAAGCGGGGCCAGCTTCGGCAGGCGGCGCGGAAACTCTCAGGTCCAATACAGAGCGGGGAGGAACCCGAATCGATGCGGCGCACCCTGCGCCGCCTAAGTTTATGGAGTTCCTTGTGACTGTCGCCCCGGCACCCGCCACTTTTGTTGACCGGCATATCGGCGTCCGCCGCGCTGCCGAAGTACAGGCCATGCTCAAGGCAGTTGGCCATGAGAGCGTGGATTCACTCGTTGATACCGCCGTCCCCAAAGGCATCCGGCAGGAAACGCCGCTGGAGCTGGCCCCGGCGGTGAGCGAGGTGGAGGTCCTGGCCGAGCTGCGCCGGATCGCCGCCAAAAACAAGACCGCCGTGCAGATGATCGGCCAGGGGTATTACGACACCGTGACTCCGCCCGTGATCCGCCGCAACATCCTTGAAGGCCCCGCCTGGTACACCGCGTACACGCCCTACCAGCCCGAAATTTCCCAGGGCCGGCTCGAAGCCCTGCTGAACTTCCAGACCATGGTCCAGGACCTGGTGGGCCTGCCCATCGCCAACGCCTCGCTGCTGGACGAAGCCACTGCCGTCGCCGAAGCCGTTCTGATGATGCGCCGCGCCAACAAGGACAAGGGCGCCAAGGACGGCATCACAGTGCTGGATGCCGACTGCCTGCCGCAGACCATCGCCGTGGTGAAGGGCCGCGCCGAGGCGCTGGGCTTCGAAGTCCGCGTCGCCGACCTCACCCACGGCCTGCCCGACGGCGCCATCAACGGCGTGGTCCTCCAGCAGCCCGGTGTTTCCGGCCGCGTTTTTGACCACTCCGCCGTCATCGCAGCAGCCAAGGAGCGGGGCGCCCTGGTCACGGTGGCCGCGGACCTGCTGGCCCTGACGCTGATCACGCCGCCGGGCGAGCAGGGTGCCGACATCGCCGTGGGAACCGCGCAGCGCTTCGGCGTCCCGCTCTTCTACGGCGGACCGCACGCCGCCTACATGGCCGTCCAGAAGGGCCTCGAGCGTTCCATGCCCGGCCGCCTGGTGGGCGTTTCCAAGGACGACGCCGGTGTCCCCGCCTACCGCCTGGCGCTGCAGACCCGCGAACAGCACATCCGCCGTGAGAAGGCCACGTCCAATATCTGCACCGCGCAGGCGCTGCTGGCCATTGTGGCGTCCATGTACGCCGTCTACCACGGCCCCGAAGGCCTTAAAGCCATCGCGGAAACCGTCCACGGACACGCGCGCACCCTGGCGGCATCCCTGCAGGGCGCCGGCCTCGAGGTGCTGCACGGCTCCTTCTTCGACACCGTCACCGTCCGGGTCCCCGGCAAGGCCGCCGAACTGGTGGCAGCGGCCGAGGGCAAGGGCATCAACCTGCGCTCCATCGATGCCGATACCGTGGGTATCTCCGCGGACGAGACCACCAGTGCCGCGGTCATTGCCGACGTGGCGGGCATCTTCGGGGCCGGCATCTCCCGGTCCGTGGACGGCTTCTCGCTGCCCGCCGCCGTGATCCGCTCCAGCGCGTTCCTGCAGCACCCGGTGTTCAGCACCCACCGCTCCGAGACGCAGCTGCTGCGCTACATCCGCAAGCTCTCCGACCGGGACCTGGCCCTGGACCGCACCATGATTCCGCTGGGTTCCTGCACCATGAAGCTGAACGCCACGGCGGAAATGGAAGCCATCTCCTGGCCCGAATTCGCCTCGATCCACCCGTTCGCGCCCGACTCCCAGACCGAAGGCTGGCGGGAACTCATCGCCGACCTCGAAGGCCAGCTGACGGAGATCACCGGCTACGACCAGGTCTCCATCCAGCCGAATGCCGGTTCGCAGGGTGAACTTGCCGGGCTGCTGGCCATCCGCGGCTACCACCTGTCCCGCGGCGATGACCAGCGCACCATCTGCCTGATCCCGGCGTCGGCGCACGGCACCAACGCCGCCTCCGCCGTCCTGGCCGGCATGAAGGTGGTGGTGGTGGCCACCGCCGCCGACGGCACGATCGACCACGCGGACCTTTACGCCAAAATCGAGGCCCACAAGGACGCCCTCTCCGCCATCATGATCACCTACCCGTCCACGCACGGGGTGTACGACGCCGACGTCCGCGAGGTCTGCGACGCCGTCCACGCGGCCGGCGGCCAGGTCTACATCGACGGCGCCAACCTCAACGCCCTGGTGGGGCTGGCACAGCCCGGCCACTTCGGCGGCGACGTCTCGCACCTGAACCTGCACAAGACCTTCTGCATCCCGCACGGCGGCGGCGGACCCGGTGTGGGCCCCGTTGCTGCCAAGGCCCACCTGGCACCGTTTATGCCGGGCAACGCTGCCACCTGGACCGAAGGCAACGACGTTCCCATTTCCGCCTCAAAGTACGGCTCCGCCGGCGTGCTGCCCATCTCCTGGGCCTACGTCCGGCTGATGGGCGGCCAGGGACTCACCGACGCCACCAAATCCGCGCTGCTCGCCGCCAACTACATCGCCAAGCGGCTCAACGAACACTTCCCCGTCCTCTACACCGGCGAGGGCGGCCTGGTGGCCCATGAGTGCATCCTGGACCTCCGCGACCTCACGGCCAAGACCGGCGTCACGGCCGAGGATGTGGCCAAGCGCCTCATCGACTTCGGCTTCCACGCGCCCACGCTGTCCTTCCCGGTGGCCGGAACCTTGATGGTGGAGCCCACCGAGTCCGAGGACCTGGCCGAGATTGACCGGTTCATCGAGGCCATGGTCACCATCCGGCACGAAATCGACCAGGTGGCCCACGGCGATTTCGCCGTGGCCGACTCGCCGCTGCGGCGTGCACCCCACACGGCAGCTGCCGTCATCACCTCCGACTGGGACCGGCCCTACCCCCGCGAGCAGGCCGCGTTCCCCGTCCCGCACCTCCGGCAGGACAAGTACTTCCCGCCCGTGGGACGGGTGGACGGCGCCGCCGGAGACCGCAACCTGATCTGCTCCTGCCCGCCGCTCGAAGCGTTCGAAAACTAAGGACAGCACCGTGACCGAGAAATACACAGCACTGTACGACGCCCACAAAGCGCTCGGCGCTTCCTTCACGGACTTCGGCGGCTGGCAGATGCCGCTCAAGTACAGCTCCGAACTGGCCGAGCACCACGCGGTCCGGAACGGCGCCGGCCTGTTCGACCTGTCCCACATGGGCGAAGTGGAGATCACCGGCCCGGAGGCAGCCCAGTTCCTGGACTACGCCGTGGTGGGAAAGATTTCCGCAATGCCCGTGGGCAAGGCGAAATACTCGCTGATCTGCGCCGAAGACGGAGGCATCATCGATGACCTCATCATCTACCGCCGGCCCCAGGCAGCGGACGGTACCGACGTTTTCCTGGTGGTTCCCAACGCCGGCAACGCCGACGTGGTGGCCGCAGCCCTGGCCGAACGGGCCGAAGGCTTCGATGCGATCGTCAAGGACGCCTCCGCCGAAACCTCCCTGATCGCCGTACAGGGCCCCAAGGCGCAGGACATCCTGCTGCGCCTGGTCCCGGCGGCTCAGCACGAGGCCGTTACGGGCCTGAAGTACTACGCCGGCGTGGACGTGACGTTCCTGGTGGGCGGCGCCGGACTGGACCTGCTGCTGGCACGCACCGGTTACACTGGCGAGGACGGCTTCGAGATCTTTGTGGCCAACAGCGACGCCGCCGGCCTGTGGCAGGCTTTGATGGCGGTTGCCGAACCCGGCGAATTGACGCCGGCCGGGCTGGCCTGCCGGGACTCGCTCCGACTCGAAGCCGGGATGCCGCTGTACGGCAACGAACTCTCGCGGCAGGCGGATCCTTTCGCCGCCGGCCTGGGACCCGTCGTCGCGCTGTCCAAGGAAGGCGACTTCGTGGGGAAGGCTGCACTGGCCGCCCGCAAGGAAGCCGGCGCCGGCAGCACCTCCGGCCGCCGCCTGGTGGGCCTGAAGGGCCTGGGCCGCCGCGCCGGCCGCGCCCACTACCCGGTCCTCAAGGACAGCGTGGTTGTTGGCGAGGTCACCTCCGGCCAGCCCTCACCCACCCTGGGCTTCCCCGTGGCGATGGCCTACGTGGACGTGGCTCACGCCGCCCCCGGAACCGCCCTGGACATCGACCTGCGCGGCAAGGCCGAACCGTTCGAAGTTGTGGCCCTGCCGTTCTACAAGCGCGGCAAGTAAGCCGCGGTCCGGGCGAACGCGGCCGCCCGGACACCCACCCACTCCCGGGCCGGCTTTTCCCGAGGCCCTTCCACTTTCCGCACCAACCCTAAGGAACCCTGCATGGCAATCGTTGCCCCTGAACTTCAGTACTCCGACGAGCACGAGTGGGTGGCCCGCGAGGCCGGAAACCTGGTCTCCGTTGGCATTTCCGCCGTCGCCACGGACGCCCTGGGCGACATCGTGTACGTGGACCTGCCCGAGGTGGGCTCCACGGTCACGGCCGGTGAAACCTGTGGCGAGGTGGAATCCACCAAGTCCGTCTCCGACCTGTACGCGCCCGTCACCGGTGAGGTCACCGAAACCAACCCCGCCGTGGTGGATGACCCCGCCCTGATCAACAGCGATCCCTACGGCGCCGGCTGGCTTTTTAAGGTCGCAGCAGACCACGACGGTCCGCTGCTGTCCGCCCAGGAATACGCCTCCAAAAACGGCGGCGACCTGGGTGGCCCCGCCGTGGCCGCCGGTTCCTAGCCAACCGCAGCAACCGAAGCACCTGCAGCCCGGACACCCAGGCTGCCTGCGGGGGCTGGCCGGACATCCGGAACCGGCCCCCGCCCCATCCCCGTCACCCAGTAAGGACCCACCTCATGGCCGTTGGAGTTTTTGATCTCTTTTCCGTGGGGATCGGGCCGTCAAGCTCGCACACCGTGGGTCCCATGCGGGCCGCGGCCGTATTCGCCGAGGAACTGAAAGCCTCCGGGGACCTGGGACAGGTGGCCTCGCTGCGCGTGGACCTGTACGGCTCCCTGGCCGCCACGGGCCACGGGCACGGCACCATGACCGCGATCCTGCTGGGCCTTGAGGGCTACCACCCCGAGCAGATCCTGCCCGAAGAGGTGGAGGAACGCCTGGCCGGCATAGCCGCGACGGGGACGCTGCAGCTGGCCGGCACCGTGCCGCTGCCGTACGGCGTGGCGGACATGGTGCTCCGGCCGCTCACCATCTTGCCCCGGCACACCAACGGCCTCACGTTCACCGTTTCCGACGCCGGCGGGAACGTCCTGCACCAGGCCACCTTCTTCTCCGTAGGGGGCGGCTTCATTGTCCGGGAGGGCGAGGAAACCGCGGCGCAGCAGGAGCTGGACGCCTCGAAGGAGGAACTGCCGCTGCCTTTCCGCACCGCTGCCGAACTGCTGGCGTGGTGCCAGGCCAAGGGGCTGTCCATCGGCGAGATCATGCTGGTGAACGAGGAAGCGTCCCGGACGGAACAGGAAATCCGCGACGGGCTGCTGCACATCCACGCCGTGATGGAAACCTGCGTGGAGACCAGCCTCAAGCGAGAGGGCCTGCTGCCCGGCGGGTTGAAGGTCCGGCGCCGTGCTCCCGGCTGGCACGCGCGGCTGATGAAGGAAGACAAGGACCGGGACCCCAAGTACTGGCAGGAATGGGTGAACCTGGTGGCCCTGGCGGTCAACGAGGAAAATGCCTCTGGCGGCCGGGTGGTGACGGCGCCCACCAACGGTGCCGCCGGAATCATCCCGGCCGTGCTGCACTACGCCCTGCACTTCGCGCCCGGGATGGACAAGGCGACGCAGGAGGACCGCGACGACGTTGTGGTCAAGTTCCTGCTCACGGCCGGGGCCATCGGGGTGCTGTACAAGGAGCAGGCCTCCATTTCCGGCGCCGAGGTGGGGTGCCAGGGCGAAGTCGGATCGGCGTCGTCCATGGCCGCCGCAGGCCTGGCCGAGGTGATGGGCGGAACCCCCGCGCAGGTGGAAAACGCCGCCGAAATCGCCATGGAACACAACTTGGGCCTTACCTGCGATCCCATCGGCGGGCTGGTGCAGGTGCCCTGCATTGAACGGAACGCCATCGCTGCGGCGAAGGCCATCAACGCCGCCAAAATGGCGCTGTGGGGTGACGGCTCGCACCGGGTGTCCCTGGACGAAGTCATCATCACCATGCGTGAGACCGGCAAGGACATGAGCTCAAAGTACAAGGAGACCGCCATGGGCGGGCTCGCCGTCAACGTGGTGGAGTGCTGAACGGCCCTAGTTGTTGAGCGCGGCCCACAGATTCAGGGTTGACGCGTAGCCAACCCAGGCGAGGTAGGGGAGCAGCAGCACGCCAGCCAGCCGGCTCACCGGGAAGGCCTTCCGGATCAGGAGGACCAGGACGACGGCGAGGGCTGCGATGTCCACGAACCCCAACCAGAGTGCCGGGGCACCGAAGGCCGGGTACAGGGCGAAGAACAGGGGCGTCCAGCAAAGGTTGAGTACCAGCTGGACCCAGTACAGCTTCAGGAAATTCCTGCTGGCCGGGCCGCCCTTGCGCCACACCAGCCAGGCGGCCACCGCCATCAGGATGTAAAGCACGGTCCAGACCGGCCCGAACACCCAGTTGGGCGGGGTCCACGGGGCTTTGCTGGCCGTGCTGTACCAGCCGTCCACGTTGCTGGTGGACGCCAGGCCGCCCAGGAAAGCCACCACGAACGACGCCGCCAGCAACCCGGCCAGGACCGCGGCCTGGACGCCTGCGCTACGCTGCGCCGGCCTGTCAGCCGGCAGTGACTCGGTCCGTTCCCCATTGGTCTGCATACGTTCCACCCTTCCGAACCGGTGCGGCCCCGTCAAGGCGGCTGCCAGTTGGTGGCAGGTGCCGGGCAATGCCGGTGCCCCCGCAGGCTTTAGACTTGATGCTGCATGTCCGCACGCACGCCACGAGACAGAACCGCGCACAGACCCTGAGATTGGACACGGCCCCCTTGCGAGAATTCACCGCACGATTCGCCACCGCCGAGGAAATTGAAAACTGGGACAAGTACGTCACGGCCAACCCTGACGGCGGCAACATGCTGCAGTCGGCGGCCTACGCTTCGGTTAAGAACGGCAGCGGCTGGAAGGTCCTGTTCCTGGTGCTGGAATCGGCCGGGACCGCCAGTTACAACCTGGTGCTGGAAAAGCGCTTCCCCCTGCTGGGTGGCCTCTGGTATCTGATCAAAGGCCCCGGACTTGGCGGGGCCGCCGAGCTTCCCGCAGCGCTGAAAGCCTGTGCAGCGCTGGTGCGTACCCAAAAGCTCAACGTCTTCACCATCAAGGTGGAGCCGGACATCCTTGCCACCGATGACGCCCAGGCGCACCTGGCCGCCGCCGGACTGGTCAAGGCGCCCAACATCCAATCGAATGATTCCACCGCCCTGCTGGACATCTCCGCGGACAGCGAGACAGTCCTCAAGGCCATCACCTCCCGGGCCCGCAATGCTGTCCGCCGGGCGGAGCGGGAAGGCTGCGAAGTACTGCGCCGCGAAGCCGGTCCGGAGACGTACCGCGCCCTCTACGACCTCATGGCCGACACCGTGAAGGCCAAGGGGTCCATGCCGCTGCGCAGCTACGACTACTACGCCCGGTTCTGGGACGAGTTCTGCAGCCGCGGGCAGGGCAGTTTCTTCTTCGCCTACGAGGGCGGCAAACCCAGTGTGGGGGCCTTTGTCATCAACTACGGCGCCAAGGCCACGTACAAGGACGGCGGATCCCTGCAGGACCGCAAGCAGTACGGCGACTCGCACCTGGTCCAGTGGACGGCCATCCGCCACATGCAGGACCTGGGCTGCACGGAGTACGACTTCTGCGGTACCCCGCCCGCAGCGCGCATCAAGGACAAGACCCACAACCTCCACGGCATGGGAATGTTCAAAACCAGCTTCACCAAATCGGTCACCGATTTTGTGGGCTGCCACGACTACATCCTGTCGCCGCTGAAGCACCGGCTATGGGTGCGCGGAGGCGAAAAAGTGTTCCGCCGCCTCGAAACCGCCCGCACCGGCCAACAGTTCTACTGACGAGCAGTCCTACTGACCAGCCCCGGCACCTGCCAGGTCCCGGGACACCGTCCTGCACGTCCCGCACGCCAGGACAGCGAAACGCACCGAAGAAGGTAATCCCGTGAACGCACAGCCCACCACCGACCTTGAGTTCGCCCTGCTCAGCGACGACGAGTTCGAGGCCTTCGCGCTGGCCCACCCCCAGAACAGCTTCCTCCAGTCCGTGGACTTCGCCCGCTTCCAGCGCGCCCGCGGCCAGCAGGTGGAACTGTTCGGCGCCCGCCGGAACGGCGAACTCGTCGCTGCCGGAAAGCTCAATACCACCACCACCCGGTTGGGCTACACCGTCCTGGAATGCGCCAAGGGACCCCTGCTTGACTACACCGACCCCGACTTGCTGCCCGCCGTCGTCGGGCTCCTCCGCCAACGCGCCACCGAACGCAAGGCAGCGGAACTGCGCATCTCACCGAACCTGAAATACGTGGCCCGCGACGAGGACGGCGCGGAGCATCCTGAGGTCCTGGACAACCGGCCGCTGCTGGCCCGCCTGGGCGGGCTCGGCTTCGCGCACCAGGGACTGGAGATGAACTTCGTCAACGTGAACTGGATGTTCGTCAAGGACCTTACCGCCGCGGCCGACGCCGAGGAACTGATCATGGGCACCAGTTACCGGACCCGGAAAGCCATCCGCAAGGCGGAAAAGAACGGCGTCTTCCTGGAGCAGGCCACGCTGGAGACCCTGGACGACTTCTACGGCGCGCTGAGCACCGCGGGCGATGGCAAGGGCTTCGTTTACCGCGAACGCGCGTATTACGAAAACCTGCTCCGCACCACGAACCCTGAGTTCACCAAACTCATGATGGCCAAAATCGACATCCCGGCGTACCGCAAATCCATCACCGAACGCCTCGCCGCCGAATCGGCCACCGCCGATGGCCTCCGTCGTGAAGTGGAGGAGACCGGCAGCAAAAAGAAGGCCAACCGGCTCAAAGTGGTCCAGGACCTTGTGGACAGCTATGAACGCAGCCTCAAGGACATTGAACGCTTCCCGGACTCCGTGGGTGTTGCCACCGTGGCCGCGATCCACTTCATCTGCTACGCGGACGAGGTGGTGTGCGTGATCGGCGGCACCGTCCAGGACTACATCTACTTCAACGGCGCCACGTCCCTGTACTGGGGCATGATGCTGCACGCTTTGGAGAAGGGGTATCCGCGGTACAACTTCTACGGCACGTTCGGCATTTCCGGGGAAGACCAGGAAGGCCACGGCGGTTATGAATTCAAGAAGGGCTTCGGCGGCGAAGTGGTCCAGCTGGTAGGCGACTTTGTCCTTCCGGTCCGGCCGGCGGTGTTCCATGCCAACCGGCTGGCCCGGCAGGCCGCGACCACCGGGCGCACGGCAGCAGCCGCCGCCCGAAAAGCCGCGGCCACCGCCCGCACGCTTGTGGCCCGCCTACCGCTGCGCCGCTCCTGACACACCAGATACCGAACACCGAACACCGCAACCGGGAGGAGGGGACCATGACCGACCGGCCAGGACACCCCGGCGCACGGCCGCACACTGACGGCCTGCCCAAGACTCAAGCGTTGACCGCTGCCCAGCTGCGGCAGGACGCCGCCGCCAAACGGATGCTGCGGCGCCTGGTGCAGGGCGAGAACCCGCCCACCGCGCCGCTGAGCATCGTGGACAGGCTGGCGGGCAGCCCCTACGCCAACCCCACCATCCAGGTGGGTGGTGTTGACACCTCCGCCCGCAAAACACTGGACTTCGCCCTGCACCTGGCCGAAACCATGTTCCGGTACGGCGCAGGAGCCCTCGAAGTGGAAACCAGCATCATCGCCGTCACGGCGGCGCTGGGCCTGAAAAACATTGAAGTGGACATCACCAACCAGTCGGTGGGCATCAACTACGCGCCCAAGGACCAGACCCCCATCGCACTGCTGCGCGTGGTGCGGTCCTGGACCAACAACTACGCCGGCCTGGCCAGGGTCCATCAGCTGGTAACGGACATCGTGGCCGGGGGAGTGGGCCGCGACGAGGCCATCCGGCGGCTGAACGGGATTATCACCAACCCCAAACCGTTCCCGCGCTGGATGGTCACCACGGCATTCGGCGTGTTTGCCGCCGTCTTTGTTGGTGTGCTGGGCGGGGGACCGGTCTCGTCCGCCATCGCGTTTGTGGCCAACATCGCCATCAGCCTGCTCGCCCGCCAGCTGGGGCGGTGGCGCGTCCCGGACTTCTTCATCACCGCCAGCAGCTCGTTTGTGGTGACAATGCTGGCCCTGACCCTGTGGCAATTCGGCCTGACCACCTCACCGGCCATCGTGGTGGTGGGCGGGATCCTGCTGCTCCTGCCTACAGGCAGGCTGGTTTCGTCGGTGCAGGATGCCATCAACGGCTTCCCGGTCACAGCCGCCGGGCGGTTCCTGTCCACCCTCCTGACCTTCAGTGCCATTGTGGCCGGCATAGCCGTGGCCTTTGTGGTGGGGGAGCTGACCGGGATGCAGCGGATCGACGTCACGCAGACCTTCCCCCCGGCCTACGACCTGTGGGTCCTGGTCCTTTTTGTGGCCGTGGCCGTCATCGCCATCGGCATTACGGAGCAGACCAGCTGGCAATTGCTGCTGCCCACCGCCGCGGTGGGTGTGGCGGGGTACCTGGTGCTGCTGGGCAGCGACCAGCTGGGTATCGGCGACAGGTTCTCACCCGCGCTCGCCGCGGTGGTCATCGGACTGCTGGCCCGGGTGGTGGCCCTGCGGCTGGGGGCGCCCCAGCTGGTGGTGGCCGTACCCGCGGCCCTGATCCTGCTGCCAGGGCTGACCATCTTCCGGTCCATGTACGTCCTCACCGTGGAGGAAACCCAGGTCCTGCTGGGCGCCGGCGGCATGCTCAGCGCCGGTGCGATCGTGCTGGGGACCGCCGGGGGCATCGTCCTGGGCGACACGCTGGCCCGGCCGCTGACCCGCAGCCTGGCCAGCAACGAACGGCGCCGCGCCCGGCGGCGCTGACAGGACCGCCCGGCGGCGCTGCAGGTCAGATCTGGCCGACGGGCAGTTTCTTTTCCGCCTGGAATTCGTCTTCCACCCGGCCCCGGGCCCAGTAGCCGGACAGCGACACCTGCCGGCGTTCCAGGCCACGCTGGACAAAAAAGATGTCCCGCAGGGCCTTCATGGCACCCCGCTCGCCGTGGGCGAAGACGTCAACGGTGCCGGCAGGCCACTGCGCCCCGGCAACCGCCGCAACCAGGAGGCCCTGGTCGCCGGCGGCTGCGCCGTTGCGGGCCAGCCAGGCCACCGTAACGCCGGCCGGCGCGGCGATGGACTGGATTCCGGCGTCGGACTCCACCTCAAGGAAGGCCAGGCCCACGGCGTCAGCCGGCAGGGACTCAATGCTCGCGGCAATGGCCGGCAGGGCCGCCTCATCGCCGGCAAACAGGTACCAGTCGGCCTCCGGGTCCGGGTTGTACGCGCCGCCCGGGCCCGTGAACGTGAGGGTGTCCCCTGGTTCGGCCGTAGCGGCCCAGGGCCCGGCCAGGCCCTCGTCCCCGTGCACCACGAAGTCGATAGCCAGTTCACGTGCCGCCGGGTCCACCCAGCGGAGGGTGTACGTCCGCGTGAAGGGCCACTGTTCGCGCGGCATGGTTTCCCGGATGGTCCACAGGTCCAAGGGCTCGGGGTAGGCAACGCCCGGCTGGGGGAACGCGATCTTGACGTAGCGGTCCACAAACCCGTTGTTCACAAAATCCGCGAACCCGTCCCCGCCGGCGACGATGCGCACCATGTGCGGGGACAGTTGCTCCCGTCGCACCACCTCCAGGGTGATCTGCGGACGGCTTTTTTTGGTGGCGCTGGTGGCAGCGGGAACGGTGCTCATAAGGCAAGCCTAAGCTAGGGCGCCGGCGGGAGCTCCCAGGTTACGCCCGGAGCGCCCTGCTCCTGCAGCAGCCGGTTCACGGCACTGAACGGCCGGGAACCGAAAAACCCGCGGGACGCGGAGAGCGGGCTGGGGTGGACGCTGGCGACCACGGGTGTGCCGCCCAGGAGCGGCCGGATCCCCTCCGCGTCCTTGCCCCACAGCACCGCGACCAACGGCGTCGGCGTCCCGTCCGCTGCGGTGCGCCCCGCCACTGCGGTGACGGCCGCCGTCGTGACCGCCTCCCAGCCTTTGCCCCGGTGCGACCCTGCAGTCCCGGCCCGCACGGACAGGACCCGGTTCAGGAGCAGGACGCCCTGGCCCGCCCAGGCTGCCAGGTCGCCGTGGACCCGCGGCGGAAGGCCCAGGTCGGCCTCCAGCTCACGGTAGATGTTGGCCAGGCTTCGGGGGATGGGACGGGTGCGGCGGTCCACCGCGAAGGACAACCCCACAGCGTGCCCGGGCGTTGGATACGGGTCTTGGCCCATGATGAGGACCCTGACGTCCGCCAACGGTTGGCGGAAGGCGCGCAGGATGTTCGACGGCGCCGGCAGGACCGGGTGCCCGGCCCCGGCTTCGGCGGCAAGGAAGCGCAGGACGCTCCGGAGTTCGTCCTCCACCCCGGTCAGTGCCGCCGCCCAGTCCGGTGCCATCAGCCCGGGCAGGGGGCGATCCACCAGGGCGGCAAAGCCGCCGGCATCCGCGGGCTCCGGGTCCAGGTCGAAAAGTGCGTCGGTTTCAGCCACCGTCCCATTGTGGCAGGACCGCCCGCTATGTTGTGGCCCGGGCGGGCCCTTCACGGCTCCGGACCATCCACCGGAGCAAATGACAAGCCTGTTATTCGTCCGTACCATGGGGGTGGACATTGACTGCAACCAGCGAAGGAGTGCGCCGTGGCGGAACCAGCACACGAACACGTGCCTGCGCAGGAGCCGCGGACCTCTCCACTGGCGGATTTCACGCTCCGGGACTCGCCCCTGGGCGAGCGTGAACAGCGGATGCTGGCCCTGGAACGGCAGTGGTGGAAGTACGCCGGGGCCAAGGAACAGGCCATCCGGGAACTGTTTGACCTCTCCGCCACCCACTACTACCAGCTGCTCAACGCCCTGATCGACAGCGAGGATGCGCTGGCGCACGATCCCATGCTGGTGAAGAGATTGCGTAGACTACGTACGTCCCGTCACCGCGCCCGTACCGCGCGGCGCCTGGGGTCCGACGCATAGTCGCCCCCGCCAGGACGCCAGCAGCGACCAGCAAGGATGTCATTTCCCATGACCAAATACGCCCGCGACGAATTCGACAAGGTTCCCCAGACCGCGTCCCGCCAAGGTGTCCACCGAACGGCAACGGCAACGGCCCCGTCCCGGACGCGGTTGTGGCCCATCCTGGCCGTGGGAATCGCCGCGTTGGCCATCGGACTGGTGTCCTTCCTGGTCCTCCCCAAACTCGGTTTCACCGGTCCCGGCAGCCAGGCAGGCACCAGCCAGGAAGCGCCGCTTGCAGGGACTGACGCTCCGTCGGCCGTAGCACCCGGGGACACCACCTCGCCGTCCGCGGAACCCGCTCCGGCCAGCACCGGGGGACCCGCCGCCGGTGCATCGCAGGAGCCCAGCGCCCCGGCAACCACCGCAGCGGCCGCTGACAAGACCCAGCCCGTGGCCGTCTATAACGCCGCCGGTATCGCAGGGCTGGCCACCAGTGTTGGCGCCACCGTGCAGTCCGATGGCTGGCAGCTGGGCCAGGTTGGCAACTGGGCCGGTGCCCCGCAGCAGGGCTCCGTCATCTTCTATGCAGGAGCCGAGCAGCAGGCCAACGCGCAGGCGCTCGCAGTCCTCCTGGACATCCCCACAGTGGTGAGCAGCACCGAATTCCAGGTGCCGCTGGTGGTTGTGGTGGGCCCCGGTTTCCAGTAACGCCCGTCCGGTCACGCCCGAATAACTATTCCCGGCAGCCCCGACCGGCGCCAGCGGCAGCGGCCGGACATTGGCTAGAGTGACATTTCAGGCTTGGTCCGGATCCGGTGCCCTACGCGGCGCCGCTGACGGGCCCAATGGAAAAATGGGTGGGTCAGCATGGCACAGGGAACCGTCAAGTGGTTCAACGCGGAGAAGGGCTACGGCTTCATCACCGTGGACGGGTCCGGCGATGACGTCTTTGTCCACTGGTCCGCCATCCAGGGGGAAGGCTACCGGGCCCTGGACGAAGGCCAGCGCGTGGAACTCGACGTGGGCGAAGGCGAAAAGGGCCCGCAGGCCGATAACGTCCGGCCCGCAGGGTGATGGGCATTCCCGCGACCCGCCGTTTTCCGCTGACCCTGGCGCTGATGCTGGGCGCCTCCATGGCGTTGGCATCATGCTCCGGGATGACCGGCAACGCCCGCACCGATGGGGCCGCCACGGCCGCTGCTTCCGGTGACGGCGTCCTGCGGGTGGGCCTTATCCTGGACAACACCGGCGACGGAAGCCACCTCAACGATTCCCAGCAGGCCGCGGCCAGGCTGGCAGTCAAGGAAATCAACGCCGACGGCGGGCTCAAGGGCAGGCAGGTGGAACTCCTGCCTGCCACGGCGGGGCAGGACACGGCAGCCCAGGCCCACCGGCTGGTGGAATCCGAAGCGGACGTGGTCATCGGGCCTACCGATTCGAGCCATGCCGCCGAAGCCATCGATGTGCTCTCCCGTGCACGCACGCCACTCATCTCGCCCGCCAACACGGCTGCAGGCCTCACCGCAATCGACAGCGGCGGTTATTACTTCCGCACCGCGGCCGCGGACGTTGCCCAGGGCCCGCTGCTCGCCAAACTCGCCGGGGACGGCGGCGCCACCACAGTTTCGGTGCTGTACCAGGACAGCGCCTACGGCAAGGACGTGGCCACTGCCGCTGCGGAAGCGGCCCGCCAGGCCGGCCTGGACGTGGTGGCCAACACCGCGTTCAAACCCGGAGAGGCACGCAGTGCGGCGGCAGCAGCCGGTGCCGCGGCCCCGGGAGCCGTAATCCTCATCGCACGTGACGGCGCGGAAGGGGCCCTGCAGGAACTGGCCAAGGCGGGGGTTCCCGGCACGCGCCTCATCCTCAGCGACGGCGCCTTCGCCAGGTACGGTTCCGCGCTGGCCCCCAAAGCACTGACCGGGGCCCGCGCCCTGGTCCCCGGCAAGCTGCCCACGCCCGCCTTCCAGGCCAGGCTGCTGGCAGTGGCGCCGGACCTCAAAGACGTCTCCTTCGCCGCCGAAACCTTCGACGCCGTCACCCTGGCCGTGCTGGCTGCAGCCAAGGCGGACGACGACTCCGGCGCATCCATCGCCGCCAACCTGATCGCCGTCTCCGGCGGAACAACCGAGGCAACCGCGACGGCTCCGGCGGTGACGCCTTGCCTTTCCTACGCGGATTGCCTTCCGGCAGCGGGTTCGGGCCCGGGGATCAATTACGACGGCGAGTCAGGGCCGGTTGCCTTCGACGCCAACGGGGACATCACCGCTGCCACCTACAGCGTGTTCAGGTACGGCGACGACAACGTGCCGGCAGCCTCAGGCACCGAGACGGCGGGCCGGGCCGGGAGCTAAGGCACCGTCCCACGCCTCTTTGCGCAGAGCGGAACAGGGCTTCATTCGCTTGCACTCACACGTGGAGAGTGCTAATTATTGAGTTAGCACTCTGACGTATCGACTGCTAAGCGATGTCCGGTTCCGGCCGGCAGCGCCTGGCGCCGGATTCGGAGCGAGAGAAACACCTTCCTGAAGTGAGACCCGGACCCGGGGGCATACAGAGGCCACCGGCGAAAGGTCGTCCGTCGCGGGCACCGCAGCGAAGGTTCATTCTTAACGTCTGTCCCCGAAAGGACTACTGCCGTTATGGCCAAGATCATTGCATTTGATGAAGAGGCACGCCGCGGCCTTGAGCGGGGCCTGAACATCCTCGCCGACGCCGTTAAGGTCACCCTCGGCCCGCGTGGACGCAACGTCGTCCTCGAAAAGAAGTGGGGCGCCCCCACGATCACCAACGATGGTGTTTCCATCGCCAAGGAGATCGAGCTGGACGATCCTTACGAGAAGATCGGCGCAGAGCTGGTCAAGGAAGTTGCCAAGAAGACGGACGACGTCGCTGGCGACGGTACCACCACCGCCACCGTGCTGGCACAGGCACTGGTCAAGGAAGGCCTGCGCAACGTTGCCGCCGGCGCCGACCCGCTCTCCCTCAAGCGCGGCATCGAGAAGGCAGTCGAGGCAGTTACTGCCGAGCTGCTGAACTCCGCCAAGGAAATCGAAACCAAGGAAGAAATCGCTGCCACGGCATCGATCTCTGCCGGTGACGACGAAATCGGTGCGCTGATTGCCGAAGCCCTGGACAAGGTGGGCAAGGAAGGCGTCATCACGGTCGAGGAATCCAACACCTTCGGCCTGGAACTCGAGCTCACCGAAGGCATGCGCTTCGACAAGGGCTACATTTCCGCGTACTTCGTCACTGACGCAGAGCGCCAGGAAACGGTCCTCGAGGACCCGTACATCCTGATCGTCAACTCCAAGATCTCCAACGTCAAGGAACTGGTTGCTGTCCTCGAAAAGGTCATGCAGTCCAACAAGTCGCTGCTGATCATCGCCGAGGACATCGAAGGCGAGGCCCTGGCCACGCTGATCGTGAACAAGATCCGCGGCACCTTCAAGTCAGTCGCCGTCAAGGCTCCGGGCTTCGGCGACCGCCGCAAGGCCCAGCTGGCCGACATCGCCGTCCTCACCGGCGGCCAGGTCATCTCCGAAGAGGTTGGCCTGAAGCTCGAAACTGCAGGCCTTGAACTCCTGGGCCAGGCACGCAAGGTTGTTGTCACCAAGGACGAGACCACCATCGTTGAGGGTGCAGGCGACGCCGACCAGATTGCCGGCCGCGTTGCCCAGATCCGTTCCGAGATCGAAAACTCCGATTCGGACTACGACCGCGAGAAGCTGCAGGAACGCCTGGCCAAGCTGGCCGGCGGCGTTGCAGTCATCAAGGCCGGTGCCGCTACCGAAGTTGAGCTCAAGGAGCGCAAGCACCGCATCGAAGATGCCGTGCGTAACGCCAAGGCAGCCGTTGAAGAAGGCATCGTCGCCGGTGGCGGCGTCGCCCTCATCCAGGCCGGCGCCAAGGCGTTCGCCAACCTGCAGCTCTCCGGCGACGAAGCAACGGGCGCCAACATCGTCCGCGTTGCCATCGACGCTCCGCTGAAGCAGATCGCCTACAACGCCGGCCTGGAGCCGGGCGTTGTGGTTGACAAGGTCCGTGGCCTGCCCGCAGGCCACGGCCTGAACGCAGCCACCGGCGAATACGTCGACCTGCTGGCAGCCGGCATCAACGACCCCGTCAAGGTGACCCGCTCTGCCCTGCAGAACGCGGCCTCCATTGCCGGTCTCTTCCTCACCACCGAGGCAGTTGTTGCTGACAAGCCCGAGAAGAACCCCGCCCCCGCAGGCGGCGGCGACGACATGGGCGGCATGGGCGGCTTCTAGCCACCCCTTCGCCGGGACCAGTCCCGCCGTACACCAAAGCGGCCCCCTCCTCGGAGGGGGCCGCTTTGGTGTGTGGACTTTTACTTACGTGCGCTGGAAAGCATTTCGTCAACTTCCTTCCGGAAGCCTTCGGCTGCAGCTGACGGGCTAAGCCGGTCATACAGCACCTCGTCAGTGAAGCGCTTGATGACGTTCTGGACGCTGCCGGCGCCGACGGGCGGAACGGCGGGCGCGGCTTTGATGTCCGGGGAGATGTCCTTCAGGAAGGACACCACCGTGGTATCGGCCGGCTTCAGGTCCGGGGTGATGGCCTGGACGATGTCCGTGTTGGTGGGCACGCCGCGGTCCGTCATCAGGATCTTGCCGGCTTCAGGGTTGTTGGTCAGGTAATTGATGAACGTCGCGGCCTCGGCCGGGTGCTTGGATCGGGACGACGCGGACCAGAACATGGTGGGCTTGTAGTACATGCCATTGTCCGCCGAGGAGCCGTCCGTGCTGGGGGCCCGGAGCATCTTGATGCTGCCCCCGGTAGTGGCTTCAAGGGAACCCAGCTGGTTGGTCCACCACCAGGCCATGCCTACGCGGTTGGTGCCGAAGAGGCTTTCCTCCAGGCCGGCCCCTGAGTCCTCCGTCGCCACCGTGGCCGGTGGGCTGGCCTTCGAATCGCGCTGTTCCTTCAGCCGTTCCCAGAAGGAGGCGGCGGTTGCGGTGTCGAAGTCCAGCTTTCCATCAGCGGAATATAGGGCTTCGCCGTGCTGCCGGAGCCAAATGATCAGGTCCGCCTCGTTGCTGCCGTAGGCGGCGCCATAGGTCTTGCCGTCGCCGGACGCGCTGATTTTCGCTGCCGTGTCCATAAAGTCGTCCCAGGTCCAGGTGGCGTCATCGGGGATCGGGACGTTGGCGGCTTCGAAGACCTTGGTGTTGGCCATGATCACGTAGGCGTTCTGGCCGGTGCTGAGCCCGTATTGCGACCCGTCGTACTGGCCGGAGGCCAGGGCTTCCTTGTCCAGTTTTCCGGTGTCGATGCCGTCCTGCTTGGCGAGGTCCAGGAGGGCGCCGCGGCCGCCGTACTCTGCGATGTACTTCTGGTCCATCTGGATGACGTCAGGGGCATCGTTGGCGGCCGTCTTGGTAGCCAGCTTGTCCCAGTAGCCGCCCCATTCGCCGGGTTCGGATTCGATGTTGATGTTCGGGTGTTCGGCTTCGAAAGCGGCGATGACCTTTTCGGTCTGGGCGTTCAGGTACTCGTTGCCCCACCAGGCAAAGCGCAAGGTCACTTCGTCGCTGTTGGAGCTTCCGGCGGCACCGCAGCCGGTTGCAAGGATGGAGAAGGCTACGGCGGCTGCGCCGAGCCGGAAGCGCCTGCCGAGGCTGGTAGGGATCGTCATTGATGAACCTTCCTGGTGATGGTCTGCACGTTTCCCTGGGAGTGGGACATCCATTTCACTCCGCATGAGAAAACGTTTTCTCAGGTTGTAGAAGTGATTGTTTCCCACCGCAGGGGCCTCGTCAAGACTTTTTCGGTAACCGCTTTCCGAAAATTGCGAAGAACGTGTGTGCATCAGGGGTCAGCAGGGTGCGGTGTGCCCGGTGCCGGAACGGCACCATGCCGCCCGGAATCGGGAATGTCCTGGCTCTCTGGCAGGATGGACCGGTGACGATTACTGCAGCGGCTGACGGTTCGGCTTTGGGAAATCCCGGCCCCGCCGGATGGGCCTGGTACGTGGATGACGACTGCTGGCGGGCTGGTGGCTGGCCGCATGGCACCAACAACCAGGGCGAACTGATGGCGGTGCTGGACCTGTTCCGCGCCACGGCGCACCTGCCTGGCGAGGACCTGCACATCCTCTGCGACAGCCAGTACGTCATCAACTCAATCACCAAGTGGATGCCGGGCTGGAAGCGCAAAGGCTGGCGCAAGGCCGACGGCAAGCCAGTGCTGAATGTGGACCTCCTGAAGGACCTGGACCGGGAACTCGCAGGCCGGAAATACAGGTTTGAATGGGTCAAGGGGCACGCCGGCCACGACCTCAACGAGGCCGCCGACGATCGTGCCCGAGCAGCTGCGACGGCGTTCCAGCAAGGTGTGGCGCCCCGCAGCGGACCCGGTTTTCCGGACTCGGGCTACCCAGGAACGGCAGTGGTTGGCGCCGGGGTGGAACCACGTGTATCGGTGGATCCACACAGCGCGGCACCAGCTGCCGGGTCCGCCCGACCGGGTGCCCGGCCGCGGCTGGAACCCGGCTACGATGCGCCGGACCTGTTCAGCGAACTGGCCGCCGAGGCCTTTGACACTGCAGAGCCCGCGCAGGCCGCCGGCGGCGCCGGTGCCCCTGAGGCGATCGTGGAGGAACTGGAGCGCGAGCTTCTGGGCCCGCTGGTCCGCGGCGACATAGGCCGGACGGCTGTGCTGCTGCACCCCGACTTTGTGGAGATCGGCAGCTCGGGGCGGATGTGGACCCGGGATGCCATGACGATGGCGCTGGAGGAGGATCCGGGGGAGCGGACCGACATTGAAATCCTGTCAGCCGACCGGATCGAAGACACCTCGGTCCTGCTGACCTACCGGAGCTTCGGCCGCGCAGGCACTACCCTCCGGAGCTCACTCTGGGTGCTGGACGGCGCCCGCTGGCGGCTGCGGTTCCACCAAGGCACCCCTGAGGCCTGAGCGCGCAGCGCACCTCCGTCACCGGACCCCGGCGCCACAGGGCTGCACCGAACCGAAAGCTTCGCCCAGTCGAGCCGAAAGCTTCGCCGAGCCGAAAGCGTAGCCGAATCGAAAGCTCCGCCCAACCGAAAGCTCCGCCGAACCGCGGGCTCAGCCGAACCGCTGCGTGTTGCCTTGCTCGGCCTGGGCATACGTGGCGGCGGCGGACGCCAGGGCACTGTTGATGGACGCCAGCGAAGCTTCCACCCGGCCCTGCGTCAGGGTCCACTCGGTGATCAGTGCCTGGAAACTGGTGGCGGCGGCCCCCCGCCACGAACCCTGCAGCTCGTCCAGTCCGCTCTTCATGGCGTGGACGTCTGCACTGATCCGTTCAACGGTGGCCTGGACGGAAGCGGATTTCACCTGGAGAAGTTCGGTATCGACGGAGATGATGCTCATGGCGGGGCCTTTCGCTCCAGCGGGCACGTGCCCTGCCCGGAAGGTCCGGGCTGCTGCAATCGAGCCTATGGACACCACCGGGGCACCGCCACGGGACTAGCGCTGTATGTGGATAACCCCGTCGTCGCTGCCCGCTGCGCGGGCGTCCGCTGCCCCGTCGCCTGACGCGTCGGGGTCCGCTGCCGGAGTGTCCTCGCGGAAGGGGAGGCTGACCACCAGGGTTGCCCCGCCGCCGTCGGTATCCGTCACCCGCACCGAACCGCCGTGGGAGCCCACGATCGCTGCCACGATGGCCAGGCCCAAGCCGCTCCCGCCGGTTTCGCGGGTGCGGGAGGTATCCGCGCGGTAGAACCGCTGGAAAACTTTGCCGGCGTCCTCGGCGGAGATGCCCGGACCATGGTCCCGCACCTCAATGACGGAGGCCGGCCGGCCATCAACGGTGCGGACGCCCACGGCGAGTTCAATAGGACTGCCATCGGGCGTGTAGCGCATGGCGTTGCCTACGAGGTTCCCCACCACCTGGCGGAGTTTGGCTTCGTCCCCCAGCGCCGGGGCCGGGGCCGCAGGGCCGCCGTCGATCCCGGTGAGCGAAACCACCCTCGACCGGTCGCTGGCCTGGGTGTCCACCACGGCGTCGTGGGCTATCAGCTGGAGATCCACGGGCTTTTCCTGCAGCGGGCGTTGCTCGTCCAGCCGGGCCAGCAGCAGCAGGTCCTCCACCATGGAGCCCATCCGCTTGGCTTCACTTTCGATCCGGCCCATGGCTGTGGAGACGTCCTCGGGTGTGGTCAGGGCGCCGTGCCGGTACAGCTCGGAGAAGCCGCGGATGGTCACCAGCGGGGTGCGGAGCTCGTGGGAGGCGTCGGCGGCGAACCGGCGCATTTTCGCTTCCGATGCCGTCCGCGCAGCGAAGGCAGTCTCGATGTGGGCCAGCATGGCATTCAGGGAACTGCCCAGCCTGCCCAACTCCGTGTGGGGGTTGTCCACTTCCACGCGCCGGGCCAGGTCACCGGCGGCGATGGCGGCTGCCGTCTTCTCCACCCGGGCCAGCGGCCGGAAGGACCGGCTCACCGTCCAGCTGCCGATCAGCGATGCCAGCAGCAGGGTCAGCAGGCCCACGCCTGTCACCACCAGGGTCACGTGGCTGAGGACATCGTCGACGCTCTGCAGCGGCAGCCCGATGACAACGACGCCTTTCTCGCTGTTGTTCAGGACAACGTTGACGGCGACCACGCGCCAGTTTTCCCCGTCGGTGCCGCGCACCTGGAACGGAACCCGGTTCCGGGCTTCGGCCTGGGCTGCGGAGATGTCCTGGATGTCAGGATGGTTCTGCTTATCCCCGCCGAGCGGATAAGGATCCTGCTGGTCCCGGTAGAGGATGAGCGAATAGTCAGTGGGGACGCTGGGATTGGTGGGGGCCTGCAGCTGGCTGAACGACTGCTGCTTGCCGGCGAGGGCGACAGCGGCATTCAGTTTGTCGTCCACCTGGCCCTGCAGGTAGCTGTGCATCAGGGTCAGCGTCACGGCGCCGGTGACGGTCAGCGCCACCACCAGCAGGCCCATGATGATGGCCACCAGCTGGGACCGCAGGGACGCCGATTTCCATCGCTGTACCAAGGTCAGCGCTTTTCGGCCGTCCGGAGCACGTAGCCCACGCCGCGTTTGGTCTGGATCAGTGCCGGCGCCTCCGGGTCGAGGTCCACCTTGCGGCGCAGGTAGGAGATGTAGGACTCAACAATCGAGGCGTCGCCGTTGAAGTTGTACTCCCAGACGTGGTCCAGGATCTGGGACTTCGACAGCACCCGGTTGGGGTTCAGCATGAGGTAGCGCAGGAGCTTGAATTCGGTGGGGGACAGTTCGATCACGGTGCCGCCGCGCCGCACCTCGTGGGCGTCGTCGTCGAGCTCCAGGTCGTCCACGCGGATGACGGCGTCGTCGTCATCGAGGGTGGGCTGAGTCCGGCGCAGGACAGCGCGGATCCGCGCCACCACTTCATCCAGGCTGAAAGGCTTGGTGACGTAGTCGTCCCCGCCCACCGTAAGGCCCGTGACCTTGTCTTCCGTATCGTCCTTGGCCGTGAGGAACAGCACGGGGAAGTGCTTTCCGGAGGCCCGGAGCCGCCGGGTGACGGTGAAGCCGTCCATGTCGGGCAGCATAACGTCCAGGACGGCGAGGTCCGGCGCGTGCGCTTCGGCTGCTGCCAGGGCATCGCGGCCGTTGGCAGCCGAGACCACCTCGAACCCGGCGAACCGCAGGGACGTGGACAGCAGTTCACGGATGTTGGGTTCGTCATCCACAACGAGGAGCTTAGCCTCCGGGCCGGTCTTGTTCATGTTCCCATCATGCTCCCAGACACTGGGAGTTGTCTGGATGCACGGTGGAAGGCAGGTGGGAGCCGGACCCGTTGGTCTTCCACTCTTCCACCAAGGAGCCGGCGGCGATACACTGGCGCCCCACTATGCAAGGGGACGTCGATGGATGGCATAAAGCCGGCCGGCCCGGACCACCGGATACCCGCATTGCTGGAAGCCGACCTTCCCGCCGTCGCCGCAACGTCCCTCCGGCGCAGCGTCACGGACCTGGCGGAAGTGCAGGCGGAAAGCATCACCCCGCCCGGCGCCAACATGACCACGGGCGGGCTGTGGCGGATCACCGGCACGGCACGGGCACACGCGGGCGACGGTCGTCCCGGCGACCAGCCCTTCAGCGTCGTCGTCAAGCTCACGCAGTCGCCGCTGCTGTGGTCAGGCATCGACGTGGTGCCCCCGGACCTCCGCGAACAGCTCGGCCTGCGCTACCCGTGGCGCACGGAAGCGCAGGCCTACGCCTCCGGCCTGGCAGCGGCCTTGCCGGACGTCGCCTGGATGCCCGACGCGTATCTCATCACCGAAATCGACCCACAGCGGACCTTGATCTGGATGGCGGACGCCGCCGGTGCCGCTGCCAACTGGTCCGATGCGGCGTACGCTGACGCAGCGTACGCCCTCGGCAGGATCTCCGGCAGCCCGGAAGTAGCCGCGTGCGTGGCGCAGGTGGCGGACGCCACCACGATCCTCCGCCTCCGGTTCTACCTGGAAGGCGTGGGGTCCCAACTGCTGATCCCGATGATCCAGGGCAATGACATCTGGCAGCATCCGGCGGTTACCGGGGCCGCTGACGAAGCGGTCATCACCGGCCTGCGCCGGCTCGCGGACGACTGCTGGGACCTGATGGACGGGCTGGTGGCACTGCCGCAGCTCCCCGTCCACGGTGATGCGAGCCCGCAGAACCTGATGCTGCGCCGTCCCGCAGCGAACGGCAGCCGGACCGGGTTCGCCGTGGTGGACTGGGGAAACTTCGGCCGCGGCCCCGCAGGCTTCGACCTCGCCCAGCTGCTGGCCGGCCGTGTGAACTCCGGGGACCTGTCCGGCGACCAGCTGCACCGCCTCGCCCCGCTGTGCGGGGAGGCCTACTGCGAAGGAATGTCCGACGCCGGTGCGGAGCCGGTACCGTCGGAGGTCCGGCACGGGATGGTGGCGGCGCTGGCCCTGTTCAGCGGGTTGGGGGTGCTGCCGTTTGACCGCCTGGGCGGGCCGCCCACGCCCGGGCTGGATGACCTCGTGGCAGGCCGGTTGGAGATGGCCCGCTTTATCCTGGGCGCACTGGACGCCGGCTGGTAGCCGGCCTTGCGGCGCCGCGGGCCGGCGTATTTACCAGCCCATGGTCCCCGGCTCACCTTTGAACGGGCCCACCACCCGGTCCGTGATCCAGCCGCCGTAGAAGCCGCCGGCCTGCGGCCTGACGCGCTCGCCGTCGACTTCGCAGCTGTCCATCCGGCCAGGGTAGAGCGCCACATGGCCGGCCAGCGCCGCGTAGCCGGCCACGGGCTCCGGATAAAACCAGGCGGCGCCCTCCGCGGCGGCATCCCCGCCGCGGACGGTCAGGTACCGGGCAGCGCCCTTGAATTCGCAGAAGCTGCTGCCTGGGGCCGGTTCCAGCGCACCCGGCACAAACGCCGACGCCGGGAAGTAGTAGACGGGCGGGTGGCTTGTCTCCAGGACCCGGAGGGAGTCCGACGTGTCCAGGATCAGGGCCCCGCCCAGGAAGATGCGGATCCTTTCGCTGCTGGGTTCCACCCGTGGCGGCCGGGGGTAGTCCCAGACGGACTCCTGCCCGGGCAGGGGGACCAGTGGGGTCTTTGCAGTCGTCATGCCTCCAGTGTGCACGATCCATCCCGTGGGTGCGCCGGCGGGGCGGACCCACGCCGGGCCTGCGCGGCAGGGCGGACAGGCGGCCTGCGGCACCCGGGCGGGTTCCGCCGTCGGGAACCCCGGAAAGAGGCGGGCTGAAGCGCCGGCCGGGAACGCAAATCCGCCCCGGAACGTTCACCGCCGGACGTATTCCCCCTGCCCCGGGTCAGGAATACAGTGAGGGGTGTTGGGCCCGTCCGGTCAGGGGCCGGTGAATCCGGCTGCCGGCACGTCCCAGCATTCTTTGAGGCAACATCAGATAGATTTCCTGCCCAACCGAAGGGGACGAAACACCATGACCGATGGAAGTGCCACCGAAAGCAACGGCGCCACTGACCGCAGCATCCGCGACTGGGCTGACCTGGCCGAGGAAATGTGGTCCTACCTGACCGGCAAGGGCGCCGCGATCAACTACCAGTTTGTGGACATGACCGTGGAGGTACCCCGCGACATCGGACCGGACGCGCCCCGGGCAACGTGGAAACTCAACGGCAGCCTCAGAGTCACCACCAGCGACAAGGACGCCGCCGGGTCCGATCTGAACCGCAGCTGACGGTTATGGCCGAGTACCGCCTGGATATCGACGTGGACTTTTCCTACACGGACGGGGCAGGCACCGTCACCAACGGGACTGCCCGTGCGGCCGGCACGGAAGTGACGGTATCCCTGGACAGCCTGGCGCCGGTGGGCGGCGGCGGGCTGCCGTCCTTGGATGACGTCCGGCCGTTCGCCGACATGCTGGCCGGCAAAGGCGTGAGTGTGACGCTGGCCGGTCCGGACGGGACCATCCTGAGCCTGGGGGCGGTGAACAGCCCCGCGACACAGCGGCTCGTCACCCGCAGCGCCAACATCAAGCTGGGAAAGCTGGGCGCGTTGATGCCGCTGGCCCGGCAGGGCCGGCGCAAGGCCGCGGGTGTGCCCCTGCTGCCACCTGCCACCCCGCTGCCGTTGCTCCCCACGGTCCGGCGGAACATCACCCGCCGGATCACCACCACCCACTACACCCGGGGCAGTGGCCGGCCCCGGCTGATCTTTGTCCAGGACGCGGCCAGCTGGACCGGCCAGGTCCCCCGCGAGGTGACCCTGGACCAGGAATCGCTGAGCATCGGCAGCGACCCCGGTTCCGGGCTCCTGCTCGAAGGGCTCGACGGGCTGCACGCCGAGGTGGTCCATGACGGCCGGGACGAGTACATCCTGGTGCCGCACGGCAGCGTCAGCGGCAGCGTGTCCGGAACCGGCCCGTCAGTGCTCCGCACCGGCGCGCGGATCCAGATGGGGCAATGGTGCCTGGCGTTTTTCCGGGAGGAATTCGCGGACCATGGGCGCCCGCACGGCGGCCGGAGCGGCGGCGAACTGGCCTACGAACGTCCGCAGTTCGATCCGCGGACCGGCACCATGGAGCGGGACAGCAACGAAAGTGTCACCTAGGGATCAGCCCGGCCGGTCCGCATCCTTGGCATCGAGGATGCGGTAGGCGTACCCCTGCTCGGCCAGGAACCGCTGCCGTTTGGCGGCGAACTCCTGGTCCAGGGTGTCCCTGGCCACCAGGGAGTAGAAGCGGGCGGCCCGGCCATCCTTCTTGGGCCGCAGCAACCGGCCCAGCCGCTGCGCTTCCTCCTGGCGCGAGCCGAAGGAGCCGGACACCTGGATGGCCACGGAGGCCTCCGGAAGGTCGATGGAGAAGTTGGCCACCTTGGACACCACCAGGGTCCTGACCTCCCCGGCCCGGAACGCGTCGAACAGCTTCTGGCGTTCCTTCACGGTCGTGTCGCCCTTGATCACCGGGGCGGCCAGGCGCTCGCCGATCTCGTCCAGCTGGTCGATGTACTGTCCGATTACCAGGAGCTGTTCGTCGCGGTGCTTTTCCACCAGGCGCTCCACCACCAGGGTCTTGGACTCTGACGTGGAGCACAGCCGGTACTTGTCCGCGTCCTCGGCCATGGCGTAGGCCACCCGTTCGTCGTGGGGCAGGTCCACGCGGACCTCCACGCAGTCCGCCGGCGCGATGTAGCCCTGCGACTCGATGTCCTTCCACGGCGCGTCGTAGCGTTTGGGGCCAATCAGGCTGAAAACCTCACCCTCGCGGCCGTCCTCACGGACCAGCGTGGCGGTCAGGCCCAGCCGGCGCCTGGCCTGCAGGTCCGCCGTCATCCGGAAGATCGGGGCGGGCAGCAGGTGGACCTCGTCGTAGATGATCAGGCCCCAGTCGTGGCCGTCCACCAGCTCAAGGTGCGGGTACAGGCCGCCGCGCTTGAGCGTGAGGACCTGGTAGGTGGCGATGGTGACCGGCCGGACCTCCTTGACGGCACCGGAATATTCGCCGATCTCATCCTCAGTCAGGGTGGTGCGTTTGAGCAGTTCGTCCTTCCACTGCCGGGCAGCCACCGTGTTGGTCACGAGGATCAAGGTGGTGGTGCAGCCGGTGGCCATCGCCGCTGCGCCCACAATGGTTTTCCCGGCGCCGCAAGGCAGCACCACCACTCCACTGCCGCCGGACCAGAAGTTTTCGCTGGCCTGCTGCTGGTAGGGCCGCAGCTGCCAACCCTCTTCCTTGAGCGCAATCAGGTGCGGGGTGCCGTCCACGTAGCCGGCCAGGTCTTCCGCAGGCCAGCCGATCTTCAGCAGCAGCTGCTTCAGCTGGCCCCGCTGGGAGGCGTGCACCACAACGGTTTCGCCGTCGATCCGGGGGCCCAGCAGGGGCTGGATCTTTTTGGCCCTGATCACTTCCTCCAGGACCGGATAGTCGTCGGTGCGCATCACCAGGCCGTGCTGGGGGTCCTTTTCCAGCCGCAACCGGCCGTACCGGGACATGGTTTCGGCCACATCCACCAGCAACGAATGCGGTACCGGGAACCGGGAGTACTTCAGCAGCGTATCCAGGACCCGTTCGGCGTCCAGGCCCGCGGCCCGCGCATTCCACAGGCCCAGCGGGGTGAGCCGGTAGCTGTGGACGTGTTCCGGGGCGCGTTCCAGTTCCGCGAAGGGCGCGATCGCGTGCCGGGCTTCGGTGGCGAGCTCGTGGTCCACCTCCAGGAGGATGGTTTTATCACTCTGGACGATCAGGGGTCCGTCGTTCACGGGGGTCCTTTACTGGCGCAGTTCCCCTGCGGCCTCGATATCGATGATGCGGTGGACGGACAGGACCCGTTCTGTTTCCCTGGCAGGGTCAAACACCCGGACCCGGCCGCCGCTTACGGATAGCGGAACAACAATTTCCAGGTTGGCATTCCCCAGGCTGTCCACCACGTTCATGCTGATTTTCTGCTTGAGCCGGATGGCCCGCTGCAGCGCCTCAAGCCCCAGCTGGGTGGCCACCTCGCCGGAGTGCCCGTTGCCGGATGCGCCGGCACCGGATGTTCCGTTGCCGACGGCGGCCCCCACCTGCCGCAGCACGGCCAGTTGCGCCTCCACGTCCTCAGCCGGGGGCGCGGTCCGCGGCGGGGAATAGACCGGGCGGCCGTTCTCCTGCGGCGCGGTGGTCCGCCGGAGCCGCAACGCTGGCCCGTCCCCGTTATCCACCGCGGGGGAGAGGCCCAGGCTGCGGAGGGCCTGCGCGGCTTCCCGGGGAGCCACGGAGGCCACCAGCACCGTGGGGGCGATCCGGACCAGGCCCAGGGCGACCGCGCGGGGGCCGGAGAGGAGCTCCTGCAGGGCGGCCTCGTCGTCGCTTTGGATGAAGCTGGCGGCAGGCCCCACTTGGAGCCTGCCATGCCGGGATGCCGTGTCCGCCACGAGGTACTCCAACGGCTGGGGCACGGCAGTGGCCGAGTGCTCGCGGAGGAAGGCGAGCAGCCCGGCGGCATCAAAACCGTTGTCCAGGGCCCGGCGGATGGACCCGGCCGAAAAGCGGTAGATCCCTGCAGGTCCTTGGCCCTCGGCGTCGGCCATCAGCAGGAGCTGCTCCGTCAGGGCCGGTGCCAGGTAGCCGGGGGCAACGGCGGTCAGGTCGGCCTGGAGCAGCACGTGGTTCAGTGCCGCGGGCAGGTGCTCGCCCAGGATGTCCAGCGCATCGTCCTGCTGGTCCGCCGCCACGGCACTGCCCAGCTGGGTCAACGCGCCGGATCCCACCAGGCCCAGGAGCTCGGCTTCGGCGAGGACGCCGCGGATCAGGGAGCTGAAGCGCCGGGCCATCCTGGGCTGCGACCATTCGGCGCGCTGGAGGACCGCGACTGCGTCCAGCACGGGCGCCGTTCCGTCCGGCGCCCCTGCCTCGTCGGTGAGCTCCTTCAGGATTTCCAGGATCCGTTTGCGCACCACCGGGGCGTCGGGGCGCTGCGCCTCGGCGGAGAGCGCCACGATGGCACCGCCGCCCGGGGCGCGGTGGCCCGTTGCGGGCCCGGCGCCGGGCTGGCCCACCAGGGAGGGCACCCGCTCGCTGGCCAGCCAGGCGTTGACCAGCCACAACCATTGCTCCTGCCGGGGCACAAGGAGCCATTCGAGGTCCGCCGGGCGCACCCAGGAACTGGTGTCCACGTCCAACCGGATCAGGCCCGCCAGGGCGCACAGTTCCAGCAGCACCCCCGCCCGGGTCTGGTCCAGGCGCAGCACCTCGCTCAGCCTGCGGGTTTCGCGGACGCCCACGCCGCCGCTGCGCAGGGTTGCCAACGGCTGTTCGCCAACGGCGTGCAGCAGCTCGCCCACCAGGCGCAGGGTCTCCGAGATGGCGCTGAGGGCAGCGTTCCGGCGCAACGCGGCGGTGGTCCGGCCAAGCTCGGGGCGGGGCGGGGTAAGGCTGAAGTCGTCGATAACCACACCGCCGCGCAGCGACGTGCCCACGCTGTGCGGCAGTTCCACATGCGCCGCGTCCAGGGGCACCAGCAGGCCGCGGGCCAGCAGCCAGTCCACGGGCCCGACGTCGGCACCCTCGGTGGTGATCGACGCCTTGCGTTGCGCCTGGGGGACGGCGCCCATGGCCCAGTTCCGGAACCTGGCGAGCAACGCCGTGGTCCTTGCCGGTGCCCCTGCGAGGATATGGTGCAGTCCCTCCGGCGATGACGTCCAATGCTGCAGGGCCAGAGCTGCTTCCATGGGGGTGGTGGCATCGTGGATGTCCGCACCGCTGCGGTGCAGTTCGGAAACCAGCTGAACGGCGCGCTGCGCGAACGCGGGCTGGAGCCGGACCAGTTCCGTGTAGCTGCGGCCGAGCCCGGCCGGGTAAATCCCCACCACGTCCTTCAAGGAGCCCACAGGCAGGTAAAACCGGTGTTTCGCCGCCCCGGCGGCGGTTCCGGACGGTGGGGCTGCCCGGTGGACCAGCGCCATTTCCTGCAGGGTGGCCAGGATGGCGTCGACGGTGGCGGCGGTGGACCCGGTGATGAGTTTGCGGAGCCCCGCGGCGGACGCGCTGTGGCCGGTGTCCGTGTTGGTGCACAGGTGGAGGGTTTCCAGGACCTGCATCTGCGGCCGGTTAAGCCGTTCCAGCGCCCGCTGGACGCTGACCCGCGCACTGGCCCGGGCCGCCAGCGCGGCGAAATCCGGGACGCCCGGGGAGATAAGGTCCGGCCGCGCCGCAAACAGCGCCCGCAGCGAGTCATCGGTGCGGGCGGCCAAGTCCTTGCTGAGCGCGCGAATGAGGGACATCAGTCCAACGTTACCGCCGGTCAGGCTTTGTTGCCCGGCGACGCCCGGCAACACTGTCCAGAACCAGGAAGAGCATCAGGATGAATGCCAGCGGCAGCCCGTAAAGGGCGGAGTAGGTCACCCAGGGCGGAGCCACGGCGCCGGCGAAGGCCAGCGCCATAACGGCTGCAACGGCGGCCAGGGACAGCAGGGCAATGGCTGCGGCCGCAATCATCAGGGGCCTGCGGTAGCGCGGGGGTGTCATGGAAGTAACGCTACAGGCCCGCGGCGGCGGGGGTGAACGGCTCCCGTGGGGCCCGGTAAAGCGGGAATGTGGCACCGGGCAGGATAACCTTGAAGGATACAGACCAAGACGGTCCGCAGCTGCCATACCCTGAACCCGCACCACAGTGCGGACGCGGTGGTGGCCGGCCGGGTCCCCAGACATTAAGACGAAGAAGGTTGATTACGTGCCTACCGGCAAGGTCAAGTGGTATGACAAGGACAAAGGGTTCGGCTTCCTCGCCGGCGAGGACGGCCAGGAAGTATTCCTGCCCAAATCGTCGCTGCCCGAGGGTGTGACGGAACTCAAGGCCGGCACCCGTGTGGAGTTCGGCGTCGCTGACGGCCGGAAGGGTGCCCAGGCGCTGGGCCTGCGGGTACTGGACAAAACGCCGTCCCTGGCCAAGGCCAAGCGGCCCAGCGCCAAGGACCTGGCGCCCCTGGTCCAGGACCTCGTGAGTGTGCTGGATAACCTGTCCGGCACCCTGTCGGCCGGAAAGTACCCGGAAGGCAACAAGGGCAAGGCCATCGCCGCTGCCCTCCGCAAGGTCGCCGACGAGCTGGACGTTTAGGCAACCATGAACCCCCAAGCTGAACAGCCGGAAGCGGTGCTGCAGGACCAGGCCGCTGACGCCCCGGCCGCTGACCAGGCCACCCCTGCTGCGGCAGCCCCCGCACCGGCCGCGCCCAAGCGGGGCGCCGGTGTGCCCGTGTGGCGGGTTGGAAAGCCGGACGCATTCCTGGCCGCAGCCGTGGATTCGGCCCGCGCCGCCGTCGAGGGCATCACCGAACCGGGCGCCGTTGGCCGGCACCTGGCCGCCAAGAGCGAAGGCGACCGCCTGGTGACGCACCTGTTCGAGTCCAGGCTCGCCGGGTACCAGGGCTGGCAGTGGTACGCCGTGCTGACCCGCAACTCCCGCTCCAAGACGGTCACCGTCAACGAGCTCGGCATGCTGCCGTCCGGGGAATCCATCCTCGCCCCTGAATGGGTGCCGTGGGCCGAACGCGTCCGGCCTGAGGATGAGCAGGAACAGGCTGCCCAGGAGCAGGAACGCCGGCACCGGGACGCGCCGGCCCACAGCTCTGCTGATGCGGATGCCGCAGAAACGGACGACGACGTTGCGGACCAGGTGCCGGAAGGCCAGGAACACGACGCAGTTGTGTCAGCTGATGCAGCTAACGACAATGACGACGATGACGCGGACGACGCCGAAACGGACGAGGATGAAGACTCGCCGGACAGTGCCGGTTTCGGCGGCCGGGGAGACTAAGGCCCCGCGGGCCCGGTTTTTCCCGCCGAAGCCCCAGCACTCCGCACGGCATTTTCTGACCAAAGTACTCCGCACCAAGCACTCCGCACCACGGCACTCCGCACCACAACAAAAAGGCGCCGCCCGGCTGTTTAGCCGGGCGGCGCCGTCGTGCGTTCAGGACATGTCGCTGCGCGCTATTTGCGCAGTTCGCCCACCACGTAGTCGATGCTGGCCAGCAGGGCGGTCACGTCGTCCGGATCGATGGCAACAAACGTGGCAATGCGCAACTGGTTGCGGCCCAGCTTGCGGTAGGGTTCGGTGTCCACCACGCCGTTGGCTCGCAGGACCTTTGCCACCTGGGCGGCGTCCACGGAATCATCGAAATCAATGGTGGCGATGACGTTGGACCGTTCGTCCGGGTTGGCTACGAACGGTGTTGCGTACTCCGAAGCCTCGGCCCAGCTGTAGATCCGGCCTGCCGAATCGGCGGTGCGCCCGGCGGCAAAGTCCAGGCCGCCGTTGCTGTTCAGCCACTGCACCTGGGCGTCCAGGGTCACCAGGGTGGAGAGCGCCGGGGTGTTGTAGGTCTGGTTCAGCCGGGAGTTGTCGATGGCCGTCTGCAGGTCCAGGAAATCCGGGATCCAGCGGTTGCCGGCCTTGATCCGCGCGGCACGCTCCAGTGCGGCCGGCGAGAACAGGCCCAGCCACAGCCCGCCGTCCGAGGCAAAGTTCTTCTGCGGGGCGAAGTAGTAGACATCGCTTTCGGCAACGTCCACGTCCAGCCCGCCGGCAGCCGAGGTGGCATCCACCAGGACCAGCGAGCCTTCATCGGCCCCCGCGACGCGGCGCACCGGGGCGGAGACGCCAGTGGAGGTTTCGTTCTGGGGCCAGGCGTAGACGTCCACACCGGCCTCTGCCTGTGCCGTGGGACGGGTGCCCGGCTCGGCCTTGATGATGGAGGAAGCCGCCAGGAACGGGGCCTTGTTGGTGGCGGCTGCGAACTTGGAACCGAACTCACCGAAGGACAGGTGCTGCGCCTTCTCCTCAACCAGGCCAAAGCTGGCAACATCCCAGAACGCGGTGGAGCCACCGACGCCGAGGACTACTTCGTAGCCTTCGGGGGCGCGGAAGAACTGGCTCAGGCCGGAGCGGACGGAGCCCACCAGGTTTTTGACCGGAGCCTGGCGGTGGGAGGTCCCCAGGATGGCCTTGGACGCGGCGGAAAGAGCATCGATCTGCTCCTGCCGGACCTTGGAGGGTCCGGCGCCGAACCGTCCGTCCCGGGGCAGCAGGTTGGCGGGGATCGTGATGCTGGCTTCGCTCACAGGTGCTCCAATTTCGGCGTGGAAGTTGTTGCGCCGGGACGGCTGGGTGCCGGCCGCCAGTGGTCAGCGGCCCTCGGCCCGGACCCTCCAATTGTGCCTGAAGTGGTGTTTCGGCGGGAACCGCACCCGTCATAGTCCAGTCATTGAGACAGTCCGGCGGAAGAGCCGAATCTATTCGGACAAACTCAAAATAGGCTAAGCTTTTCCACGGACTACGCCGCCGTCTGGGCGGTACGGTGGGACAACGCAAGGTACTGCGCTCGAGGAGCTGAGCTGGATGACGGATCTTATCGACACTACGGAGATGTACCTTCGCACCATTTTGGAGCTTGAGGAAGAAAACATCGTTGCCCTCCGGGCCCGCATCGCGGAACGGCTGAGGCACTCGGGGCCCACGGTTTCGCAGACCATCGGCCGGATGGAGCGTGACGGCCTGGTGGTGGTGTCCGGGGACCGGCACCTGGAACTGACCGAGACCGGCCGTAAGCGCGCCACCGAAGTCATGCGCAAACACCGGCTCGCCGAGCGCCTCCTGGCGGACGTTATCGGCCTGGACTGGGCGTACGTCCACGACGAGGCCTGCCGCTGGGAACACGTGATGAGCGAACGCGTGGAGAAGCGCATCTACGAGATGCTGAACCACCCCACGGAGTCGCCCTACGGCAACCCCATCCCGGGCCTCGCGGCGTTGGGTGGCCAGCCCGGCAACGGCTTCCGGGACGGAGCCGTCAGCCTGCTGGAAGCCATGAAGTCCTACGGCCCCGCCTCCTCGGTGACGGTGAGCCGGCTGGCGGAGCCCATCCAGGTTGAACCGGAGCTTCTGGTCCAGCTCGACGAAGGCGGCATCCGGCCCGGCGCAGCCGTTTCGCTGGAGCGCGTTGGCGACTACATCTCCGTCCGCGTGGCCGGCATCGAAGGTGCCCTGGAACTGCCCCCTGAAGTGGCAGCGCACGTCTTCGTCGCGGTCAACTGACGCTGCCCGACGCCGCACTTACCCAATCCCGAGCGGGTTACGCAAAGATAACGGAATTGTTACTTTGCGGGGGTAACGGATATAGTTGAACCTAAGCGTTGATACATAAGCGTTACTTGATCCGGAGCCGAGCTCTGCCAGCGGATCAGGCGCACAAGTCATTTCTGGCAGAGGCGGGGGAACCACAACCGGCAGCGGGGGCTGCCTTGGGGTGAAGTCCGTCAGCAGCAAGCCTCTCCAGTGAAGGATCCTACGGGATACCCCTGTGCCAAAGCTTGCCCGCGCGGACCGGGTCGAACGAACTCTCTGACCCGAATCCGACAGCTAACTCCGCAGGCTTTTCCAGAGAGGAACCGTTCTTGACCATGCAGACCTCCAGGGGACGCCGCCGTGCGGCCGTCCCCGCTTCGGCGCCACGGGCAGCTGAAGCCACCAGCACGGAGCGCCCGCGCGATTTCCACCGCGACGCGCGCCGCCGCAGGGGTCCCTTCCGGCAGATCACCGACTTCGCGTCGGCCAGCGGCATGGGCCAGAAAGCCGGCATCGCCCTGGCTGCCACGGGCCTGGTCCTTACCGTGACCGTCCCGGCCACCAGCCCCGTGCTTGCAACCGACGCACCCGGAGCCACCCCCGTGGCTGCCGCCGCAGTAACCCCGCAGCCCCGGATCTCCGCAGAAGCCGGCGCCCAGCTGGACTTCAGCCGTTCCGCTGTGGTGACCCAGGCCGATCCGGACGGCAAGCTCAAGCAGCTGCTCAGCGCCCAGTCCGCCAGCGCCGTCTCCCGGGCGGCCTCGGCAGGCAGCCTTGCTGCGCCGCTGGCCACGCTCACCACTGCCTCTCCCTTCGGCTACCGCGTCAGCCCCATCACCGGCGGCAACGGCGACTTCCACCGTGGCCAGGACTACGTGGCCCAGTGCGGCACATCCGTGCTTGCTGCTGCAACCGGAACCGTGACATTCGTCGGCTGGCACCAGTACGGCGGTGGAAACCGCGTGGTGATCGACCACGGCAATGGCCTGGAGACCACCTATAACCACCTCTCCTCCTTCACTGTGAAGGAAGGCCAGACGGTGTCCCGCGGCGATGTGGTGGCCCTGAGCGGCACCACGGGCGCTTCCACCGGCTGCCACCTCCACTTCGAGGTCCAGGTCAACGGCGAAGTCGTCGATCCTACCGGCTGGCTCTAGTCAAATGATGGTTCACTACCGGATCGCCGAGATCCGCCGTGACCTGAATGTGACATTGAAACGAAACTGCTGTACCGTCTAACTTGCGTCAAGTTTTCCGAACTTGACGCTCTTGAGTGGATTGCCTAGCTCTGCCACCGCTCAAGGTCCGTTCGCATTTCATCGTCTGGCAGGGGCGGGGGAACCAATTTTGGCCTTCAGCTGTATCGAAGGCCTTGGGGTTAAGTCGCAAAGCTTCCCAGGAAGCAGCGCGGCCGGGTGACTCCCATCCGAATCCGACAGCTCACCTCGCAGGCATTGGGAGAGGCCACCTTCTTGTCTTCACGCCACAATTCTGCGCGCCACCGTGCGCTCACGGTTCGCACCAGCCCTTTGGACAGTGTTTCCAAAGCCGTCAGTGCCAATGCCGGGACAGTAGGTCGCCAGGCGGCAGTATTCGCCGCCGCGTCGGGCCTGATCCTGACCATGGGACTGCCTGCCACAGCTGCTGACACCACTGCCGGAGTGTCCGCTTCCACCGAGTCCGGCACCGCCCAGACCGCGCTGGCAGTCACCGCCGCTCCCACCGCCACCGTTTCCTTCGAACGCACAGTGGTCACAACCATTGCTGCGCCGAAGCCGGAGCCGGTCCGAGTGCAGGCCACCCCCGCAGCCACCGCAACGGCAGCAGCCCCGGCCGCAGCCGGAGCTACGGCCGCGGCAGCAGCGCCGGCAGAGAAGGCCGCGCCTGTTGCGGCTTCGACGTCCGGCATCGCAGCCATCGCCTACACGGGCATCGGCCGTCCCTACGTCTGGGGCGGCACCAGCCCCAATGGCTGGGACTGCTCCGGATTCACCCAGTGGGTCTACGCCCAGGCCGGCATCAGCATTCCCCGCACGAATGCCTGGAACGCCATGACGCCCACGTCCAACCCGCAGCCGGGTGACCTGGTCATGCAGAATGGCGGCGCGCACGTTGGTATCTACGTCGGCAACGGCATGATGATCAGCGCGCTCAACCCCTCCCAGGGCACCCTGCTCCACGCAGTGGCAGCCACGGGCTCCTCCTCGTTCTACACGCTCGGCAAGTAGTTCCTGGGGCTTCGGCCCCGGGAACTTTTTCTTTGCTCGAAACCGCTTCACGCCAATCACCAAATCCCCGTTCTGGACGCGCCGGAATACCCCCAAGATGCCGGCGCGGCCAACGCCCCGGGCCTGCCCACCAGCAGGGCCCGGGACAACGAAAGAGAGAACTGATGACTACTCGTGCAATCGCACGGCATCGCGCCGAGGTCACCAAAACCAACTCGATCACCGTCATTGCCAAGGCTGTCGGCAGCAACGCCGGAGTCTTCGGACGCCAGGCTGCCGTCATCGCCGCAGCTTCCGGCCTGGTCCTCACCAGCGGAATCGCAGCCAACGCTGCAGACGCCAGCACCCAGCGTGAATCAGCGCCGCTGTCCGGCCTGGAAGTTGAATCGACGGTTGACGCCCCCATCTCCGCCGCTTCGACCATCGCCATCACCTTCGAGAAACCGGCCGTGACCACCACGCCGGCTCCCGTTGTTGAGCCCGAGCCCGAAGTTACCGTCCAGGAAGCCGAGCCCGCAGCGCCCGCCGCCGCAGCCCCTGCTGCGCAGCCTGCTGCGGCACCGAAGGTCACGGCCACCGTTGCCTCGGCTCCCGCTCCGGCGGCTGCACCCGCAGCCCAGGCCCCCGCCAGCGGCAAGGGCGCGGCTATCCTCTCCGCCGCCTACGCCCAGCTGGGTGTGGTCCAGGACTGCACCATGCTGGTCACCAACTCCCTCGCAGCAGTGGGCATCAACTTCCACGACTGGCCTGCAGGCTACCTCTCCCTGGGCCGCACCGTGAGTGCCGCCGAGGCTCAGCCCGGTGACCTGATCTACTACGCCAACGGCGGCTCGGGCATGGCCCACATCGCTGTCTACGCAGGCAACGGCCAGGCAGTTCACGGCGGCTTCAACGGCAACCAGACCATCGTGTTCAGTGCCAACGTGGGCTCCGGCCCCGTGTTTATCCGCGTCAGCTGATTCCAGCGGGTTCCCGGGAACCCCAGGCCCGGCCGGGGTCAACCGCCCAAAGGCCACACTCCGAAGGACCTCCGCACCACGGTGCGGGGGTCCTTCGTGCATCCGCCGCCAGGCCCTGCCATGTGATGCCGCCCCGCAGGGAGCTGCCGCAACGACACGGAACCGGTGAACTCCGGAATTAGTTGATAGCGCGTTTCGTTGTTTACTCTTGTCATGTCGATCCATAGCCCGGACACGCCGGGGGCAGCCGGCCCTCGTGCCCCTGACGGGTGCGGCCGGAGGTACGTGCATGCGCACTCTCGTTCTGAATGCTGGATATGAACCGCTGGCGGTTATCACCTTCCGCCGGGCGCTGGTGCTTGTGCTCACGGGCAAGGCAAGCGTTGTGGCCGAAGGCGACGATCCCGTCGTGGGTCCGCAGGAGATCCTGGGCAGGCCTTCCGTTATCCTGCTGAACCGCTACATCCGTCCCCGGTATAACCAGTCAACAGCGGTAAGCCGCCGGGGGGTGCTGCGCCGGGATGGACATGCCTGCGGTTACTGCGGCAAGGCAGCGCACACCATAGACCACATCCAGCCCAAATCACGCGGCGGAGCCGACTCGTGGGAGAACCTGGTGGCGGCCTGCCTGCGCTGCAACAACGTCAAGGGTGACCACACGCCCGGCGAAATGGGTTGGAAACTGCGGTTTGTGCCTGCCCCGCCCCGCGGCGCCATCTGGCAGATCAAGGAACTCGAAAAGCCGACCCCCGCCTGGGACCCCTTCCTGTTGCCGGAGCGCGCTGCCTGACCGCTGCCACGGCAGCACATACCGGCTGTGCGGGCGGAGCCGTCCGTGGCTAGGCTGGGGGAGTGGACGGTACCCCGGTTGAATTTGATGCTGTAATCCTTGCCGGCGGCAGGTCATCCCGGCTGGGCGGAACCCCCAAACAGGACCTGGTTCTTGGCGCTGCCAGCCTCCTGGACCGTGCCCTCGAAGCAGCCTCCGGCGCGGCCCGCAGGGTGGTGGTGGGGCCGGACCCCGGAACCCTGCCGGACGGTGTGCAGTCCTGCCGGGAGGAGCCGGCCTTTGCCGGGCCGGCAGCTGCCATCGCGGCCGGACTGGACGCCCTGGCCGGGTTGGAAGCCTTGGCCGGACCGCACGCACACGCCCCGGCCGCTTTTGTCCTGGTGCTTGCCTGCGATATGCCGCACGCCGCGGAAGCCGTTCGGGTGCTGTGCGCGGCGCTCCCCGATGCGGCGGACGCGGGAAAGCAGGGGGTGATCGCCCGGGCAGCCGACGGCACCAACCAGCCGCTGGCCGGCCTTTACAGCACAGATGGGCTAAAAAAGGCGGCCGCTGCCTTGGCCGCCGATGGCCGCCTGACGAACGGCTCGGTCCGGTCCCTCCTTGCTAGTCTTGACGTGCAGCCCGTCACCGTCCCGGCCGGCTCCACAGCAGATGTGGATACGTGGGACGACGCCGCCGCACTAGGAATTGCCGCTGAAGGTCAGGAACCACATACGGGCCCTGACGCCCGCGGCCGCAGCTACCTTGGAGGCAGCACGTGAAAAGCCAGGAAGAGACCCTCGAGGAATGGTGCCGGGCACTGTTGCAGGCTTACGAACTTGAGGGCTTCCACGTGGATGTGAACGCCGTCCTCTCGCTCGCCGGCGTAGCAGCGCACTCGGTGGTCCGCCCGGCCGCGCCCCTGACAACGTTTATTGCCGGTTACGCCGCAGGCCTGGCGTCGGCACCCGGCCAGGTCCAGGATCCGGCAGCCATGGACGCCGTCCTGGCCGTGGCCCGGGGGTTGGCCGTCGCCTATGCCGAGGACGCCGCCGGGACAGCCGGCGAATGACCGAAGCCCACCAGGAAACGCAGGAGCCCGAGCAAACGGAGCCGCCAACACGCCTTGCCCACACGTGGGAAGAGGCGCGGCAGGCCGCCTTCGACGCAGCCACACCGATTCCGGCCGGACCGGTGGCGCTGGACCTCGCCCTGGGCAGGCGCCTGGAACAGGACATTGTGGCCTTGCAGGACATGCCGCACTACGCCTCCTCGGCCATGGATGGCTGGGCGGTCAACGGCAGCGGGCCGTGGATCCTGGCGGAGCAAGGCACCCGGCTGGCGCCCCACCAGGCAAGCCCCATCGCCACGGGCGGACTCATCCCGCCCGGAGCCAAGGCAATCCTGCGCACCGAGGCCGCCGTGCTGACCAGCGACGAGGACGGCCTGCCCGTCCTCACCAGCGGCCGTGCGGCCCGGCCCGGCGAACCCCGGAACGGCCAGCACATCCGCAAGGCCGGTGAGGAAGCGCTGACCGGAGACGTCCTGGTGAAGGCCGGTGTGACACTGAACCCCGCGCACATCGCCCTGGCGGCCCTCGCCGGCCACGATACCCTGCAGGTGCAGGGCAAACCGCTGGTCAGGCTGCTCCTGACCGGGGGTGAGGTGGTCCACAACGGCGTGCCCGGACCGGGCAAGGTCCGCGACACTTTCGGCCCGCAACTGTCCGGGGCGGTGGCCATGCTCGGCGGCATGGACGGCGGCCGGCAACGGATCGGCGATGCCTACGACGACTGGCTGGGCGCCCTGGAGGACGACGTTCCGGAGGTGGCCGGTGCGGCGGACCTGCCGGCCGACGTCGTGATCACCACCGGAGGAACCGGGCTCTCCGGCACCGACCACCTCCGCAAAGCCGTTGCCGGGCTGGGCGGCCGGCTGCTGATCGACGGCATCGCGATGCGGCCCGGGCACCCGGTGGTGCTCGCCGAACTGCCCGACGGCCGCTTTATCCTGGGGCTGCCCGGCAACCCCCTGGCCGCCATGCTGGCGCTGTCCACCGTGGGCGGGCCGTTGCTGGCTGCGCTGGGGCACGCGCCGCTGCCGCCGGTGCAGGAGGTGCCGTGCGGAACCATGATCGAACCCGAGCCCGGGCGCACCCGGCTGATGCCGTTCCGGCTCGTATATGGGATGGCCTCACCCGCGCAGCACACCGGGCCCGGCATGATGCGCGGCCTCGCCGCCGCCGACGGCGTGCTGGTGGTGCCGCCGCACGGGGTCCAACTGGGCGAACCGGTCCCGGCCTTCGCCCTGCCCTGGGGTCCGGACCTGCCGGCCCCCGCCGACCCGGCCGCCAAGGCCAAAGCCAAACCCAGGACTGCCACCCGGCCAGCCAGGCCGGCGGCAAAACCAGCTGCGGCCGGCCCGGTGGACTGGAGCGCACTCCTTGGTTGAGCGCCGGCCGCCACGTTGGGATGATGGATCGATGAGCAGGACGGAGCAGACATGGGCAGGGTGACACAGCGCCGCAAGGTGCACAGGTATGTCCTGGACGGCTCAGCGGCTGCCCTCGAGTTCCCGGTGCGGCACAAGGAGGACATCCTGGCGGTGGAGGAACCGCTGGAGATCCGGCTGGGCGGCCTGAGCCACTCGGTCACCATGCGCACGCCGGGCGATGATTTTGACCTCGTGGCTGGTTTCCTGGTCTCCGAGGGCATCATCTGGGAGCCCGGACAGCTGCCGTCCCTGCGTTTCTGCGCCGGCGAAGACGAAAACGGTGTCCAGACCTTCAACGTGGTCGAAGCCCAGCTCCGCCCGGACGTCACCGTCCCGGACCACGGACGCCGGTCCTATACCTCCAGCGCCTGCGGAATCTGCGGCACCGACTCGGTGGATGCGGTGACCAGGTCCTCGCACTACAGCCCCGCCGGCGATCCGCTCACCGTGGCCGCGGAAGTCCTGGCGTCCCTGCCGGACCAGTTGAGGAAAGGGCAGGCCGTCTTCGAACGCACCGGCGGTGTGCACGCCGCCGGACTGTTCACCATAGACGGCGACGGCGGCGCCCGGCTGCTGTGCGTCCGGGAGGACGTGGGCCGGCACAACGCCGTGGACAAGGTGGTGGGGTGGGCCCTCCGGGAAGGCCTCCTTCCGCTGCGCGGGACGGTCCTGCAGGTCTCCGGCCGCGCCTCCTTTGAACTGGTCCAGAAAGCGGCCCTGGCAGGTATCCCGGTGCTGTCCGCCGTCAGTGCGCCGTCGTCCCTGGCAGTGGAGCTCGCGGAATCCAGCGGGCTGACCCTGGCCGGCTTCAGCCGGGGCACCAGCTTTAACGTCTATGCCGGGGCCGGCCGCATTGCCCCACCCGGCGCTGCTGTTCAGCCATCCTGAGGGCCCGGGAGCTGCAGCCCGGGCTACCCGCGGCCCGTGTGCCGGGGTAGCTATCACCGAAAGCACCCGGTAGATTTATCCATCGAATGGACATCTTGGTCCACTTCCCAGCGCTAAAGAGGACCCAGATTGCATGACGACCGCCGGATCACGGAAGTCCGCCTTGAGAGGTTCCTGCGTGAGCGCATCAACCCCGCCGTATACAGCCGCAGCCTGCCGCTGACGCTGACCAGCTGGGAGGTTCCGGACGAGCCGGTCCCCGCGCTGGAGGCCATGCGCCAGGAATTCCTTCCACAGGAGCACAACGCCGCCTGGGGCAAGCCGTGGGGGACCACCTGGCTGCGCGTGCAGGGCGAGGTCCCCGAAACGTGGGGCACCGGGCCTGGTACCGCCGTCGAGGTGGTGGTTGACCTTGGCTTCACCACCGAGGTGCCGGGGTTCCAGTGCGAGGGCATCGCCTGGCGGGCAGACGGCAGCATCATCAAGGCCATCTCGCCCCGCAACCAGTACATCCCGTTGAAGCTGCTGGGCAGCGGCATGGCGGTGGACTTCTACGTGGAGGCTGCAGCCAACCCCGATGTGGCGCAAGGGTGGACGTTTGCGGCCACTCCTTACGGCGACAAGGCGACGGCCGGAACGGCTCCGCAGTACCGGCTGGGACGCATCGCGATCGCCGAACTGCAGCAGGAGGTCTGGGAGCTGCAGCAGGACATCTTGACCCTGGCGGGCCTGATGGCGCAGCTGCCCCTTGAGCTTCCCCGCCGGCACGAAATACTCCGCGCCCTGGAACGCATGCTCGATCTGATGGATCCGGACGACATCGCCGGGACTGCCGCCGCCGGACGGGAGGTCCTGGCCAGGGTCCTGGCCCGGCCCGCGTACGGATCCGCGCACCAGCTGGTGGCCACCGGGCACGCGCACATCGATTCGGCCTGGCTGTGGCCGGTGCGGGAAACCATCCGCAAGTGTGCCAGGACGTTCTCCAACGTGGTGGCCCTGATGGACGAGGATCCGGACTTTGTGTTTGCGTGCTCCTCCGCCCAGCAGCTTTCCTGGATCAAGGAGTTCTACCCTGAACTTTTCGCCCGCATCCGGGAGAAGGTCCGTACGGGCCAGTTCGTTCCCGTGGGCGGCATGTGGGTGGAGTCGGACACCAACATGCCCGGCGGCGAGGCCATGGCCCGCCAGTTCCTCGAGGGCAAGAGCTTTTTCCTGGCCGAGTTCGGCGTCGAATGCCGGGAGGCCTGGCTGCCCGATTCCTTCGGCTACTCAGCCGCCCTGCCGCAGATCGTCAAGGAGGCAGGCAGCCGCTGGTTCCTGACCCAGAAAATTTCCTGGAACCAGACCAACAAGATGCCGCACCACACGTTCAACTGGGAGGGCATCGACGGCACCCGCTTGTTCACCCACTTCCCGCCGGTGGACACCTACAATTCCGAACTCAGCGGAGCGGACCTGGCCCACGCGGAACGCAATTACCGCGACCACGGCCGCGGCTCAGTCTCGCTGGTGCCGTTCGGCTACGGTGACGGCGGCGGCGGACCCACCCGGGAGATGCTTGCAGCCGCTGCCCGCACCGCTGACCTCGAAGGGTCCCCGAAGGTACGCCTGGGATCCGCGGAGAGCTTCTTCCAGCAGGCCGAGGACGACTACCAGGGCCTGCCCGTCTGGGTGGGGGAAATGTACCTTGAACTGCACCGCGGCACCTACACCAGCCAGGCCAACACCAAAAAAGGCAACCGGCGCAGTGAACACCTGCTGCGCGAAGCGGAACTCTGGTGCGCCACCGCAACGGTCCGGACCCATGGCGGCTTCGAGTATCCCGCAGCCGAGCTCAAGCGCCTCTGGCGCCTGGTGCTGCTGCAGCAGTTCCACGACATTCTGCCCGGCAGCTCGATCGCCTGGGTGCACCAGGATGCCGAACGCAACTACGCCGCCGTCGCGGCCGGGCTGGAGGCCGTCATCGCCGCAGCCGCTGCTGCGATGCTGGGCCAGGGCGGCCGGCAGTTCCTGCTGAACGCAGCACCGCACGCCAGGGACGGTGTGCCGGCCCTGGGCGCGGCCGAACGGTCGATCGTGCCCGTGCCGGCGACGGCCCAGGCCCAGGGCGGCAGTTACGTCCTGGATAACGGCGTTATCAGGGCAGAGCTGGACGGGGCGGGGTTACTGGTCTCCCTGGTGGACCATGCCAGCGGCCGTGAGGCCATCGCCCCCGGCCAGCCGGGTAACCTCCTGGAGCTGCACCGGGACACCCCCAATGAATGGGACGCCTGGGACATCGATGAGTTCTACCGCCGCAATGTCACACCGCTGACGGCTGCGGCGTCCGTCCGGGTGTCCACCCACGGGCCGGACGCCGGCGTGGTGGTGGAGCGGCTGGCCGGCACGTCCCCGGTAACGCAGCACATCACCCTTGCCCCGGGCAGCCCCGCGCTGTCCATCACCACCACGGTCGACTGGCAGGAGCGGGAGAAGCTGCTCAAACTCGGCTTCGGCCTGGACGTCCGGGCGGACCGTTCCGCCGCGGAGACGCAGTTCGGTCACGTTTTCCGGCCGACGCACACCAATACGTCCTGGGAAGCAGCGAAGTTTGAAGTCTGCGCCCACCGGTGGATCCACGTTGCCGAACCCGGCTACGGGGTGGCGGTCTCCAATTCGTCCACCTACGGCCACGACGTCACCAGGAACGTCAGGGCCGACGGCGGGACCACCACCACCGTCCGGCTGTCCCTGGTGCGGGCTCCGAAGTTCCCCGATCCCGAAGCGGACCGCGGCCGCCACGAGTTCACCGTCACCATCCGGCCCGGTGCCGCAATCGCCGACGCCGTCCAGGAAGGCTACCGGACCAACCTGGTGCCCCGGCTGGTCAGCGGGGCGGCGCCGGTGGAGCCGCTGGTGGCCGTGAGCAACGACGCTGTGGTGGTCGAAGCCGTGAAGCTTGCCGAGGACGGCTCAGGCGACGTGGTGGTGCGGCTGTACGAGTCGCTGGGCCGGCGCTCCACGGCCAGGATCACGGCAGGCTTCCCCTGCACCACGGTGCAGGCCGTCGATCTGTTGGAACGCCCCGTTGAGGCTCCCGGCGTGGATGCGGGCTCCGACGGCGCCGGCCTCCGGCTGCGGCCCTTCCAGCTGGTGACGCTGCGGTTCGTCCGGCAGCAGCTGCCCGCGTCCTGACTTTTTGCCTTGCCGCGCAGCCAACCGGAAGCGCGGCAAGGCAAAACAGCCTTAAACAGGCTGAGTGGGGGCGGTCCCCAACGGCCGCCACCACTCATCCCCCCAATGTGTGCGAAGGCCCCCGGGGCGAACGACGCTAAAGAAATTTATCCCCGTTCAGAAACGCGCTGCGCCCCACCTTCACACATTCATGATTGTTTCACATTCTAATGATTTTGTGAAAGGTCGGGAGATTACTTTTCGGTATATTTCCTGCGTCGGCAGCTTTTTCGCCGGGTCCAGACCTTTGCCGCCCAGATCAGCGCGAGGCCAAGAACGAAGCACAGGATGGCTGTGTAGTTGACCACAAAGGCCACGGCGTCGGAATTCGGCGGCAGGAACGGGAACAGCAGGGACAGCGCAGTGGCGATGGCGCCAAGGCCCAGGAGTGCAGCCGCAAAGCGCACCGGAACGGGCAGCCGGCCCAGCGCCGCCCGGACCATGGCCGGAAGCAGGACCAGGGCAACAAACGCGGGATAGGCCCGTCCTGCCGCCCCGTAGTACTCGGCCAGCATGGCGTGCCGCGCGTCCCTGTCGGAGACTGCCGAGAGACCCGCCGAGGAACCGGTGGTATCCATCAGCAGGAACACGCCCACCACCGCTACGGAGATGACCAGCAGGGCCGCCATCCCCACCCGGCCGGTCAAAAGCCGGTAGGCACCATCGGCGCCGAACCCACGGGTGGTCCGTACGCCGATAAAAAACACGGCTCCGAAAATGATGAAGCGCAGCGCCAGGTTGGTGAGGTTGATGCCGCCCAGGGCCGCATCAATCCACACGTATGGTGCTTCGATGCTGAGCAGGATGGCAAGGGTCATCAGCGCAAAGATGGAAAACAGCGACCTGTTTTCCCCCCGGAGGGCGCTGGGGATCCGGGCCAGGGCCACCAGCCCGCACACGGCCAGCGTTGTCCACTGAAGAATATCGATCATCCCAGGTTCTCCCAGATCTTTTCTGCCTGCTCGTGGTCCTGCTCCTGGCGCCGCAGCACCTTGCCGAGGGCCTGCAGCCGCTCGCCCGCCAAAACGGTCAGGTCGGCGTCGGACATGCCCTCCAGTGCTGCCTGCCGCGCCCCGGGTGGCCAGCCGGCCTCCTCCTCCGTAACCAGGCCCGTGGCAACCAGCCCCCCTGCCGGCCCCACCCCGGCCGCCTGTGAAGTGGCCAGGGCCAGCTCCGGCGTCAACCGGTTGGCGGTCAGCTGGGCTGAGTAGTTCTGCGGGGCGATGCCGGTGGCGGCTGAAACGCGGTGCCGCACCTCGCCGTCGTCAATGGCATCAACCCAGTTTTTAACCGAGGTGGCGTGCGGGGCCGGGCTGAGCGCCGGTGGCAGTCCGGCTGCTGCGCCCTCAGGCTCCACCGCGGTCCGCGACAGCACGGCCCGCAGCAGGTCGGGGGTGGAAATCTGGCTGACCAGTTCGCCCCGGGTGGGCAGCCGGGGCGGGCCGGCCAGCTCGCGGTACGCCTCGAAATCCGCGAGGGCCGCGACCGGGCCGATGTTGTAGGCGCGGCTGATGCTGACAAGGGTGCTTTCCGATACCTTGCCCCGGACCAGCTGCTGGGCGAGGGTGGTCCGCTTGATTCCGGAAACCCTGCAGACGTCGGCGGTGCTGGCGTTGGGCGCGATGCCTTGCAGCCAGCGCTGGAACGCCTTGGCGGGGAGTGGCATGGACAGCTCTCTGCAGAACGGACGGTGTACCCATTTTAGCCTGCCGGAATCTTCGGATTTTACGCAGGCCTCCGCTTCGACTATGCTTGAACGTCGAGCCCGCTGGTCCGTACACCCCCCAAGTCCGGACCAGCGGGTTCTTTTATGTCCTGCGGCCGCAATGCCTGAACCGCATGGCTTTTGCCGGCAGCTGCCAGGCAGGAATCCGGTTGCGGATGCGCCGGCGAAAGGACACACGGATGACTGCCACCCTGGTTGCCAAGGATGTTGCCGGCGGGCATGACCACCGCCAACTTTTCGCCAATCTTTCCTTGACCGTTGCCCCGGGAGATGTGGTGGGCGTGGTGGGTGCCAACGGCGCCGGGAAGTCCACCCTGCTGCGGCTCCTCGCCGGTGTGGACAAGCCGCAGGAGGGGACCGTCAGCCTGGCCCCCGCTGACGCCTTTGTGGGCTGGCTTCCCCAGGAACACGAACGGGTGTCCGGCGAAACAGTGGCAGGCTACATCGCGCGCCGGACAGGCTGCGCGCAGGCCACCATCGAGATGGAATCCACTGCCGAGGCCCTGGGTGCCGGCGCGCCCGGCGCCGACGATGACTACGCGCGCGCCTTCGACCGCTGGATGGCATCCGGTGCCGCGGACCTCGACGACCGCATTCCAGGGGTCCTGGCCGACCTTGGACTGACCGCTGGTGCTGACTCGGCCATGACCGGGCTGTCCGGCGGCCAGGCCGCACGGGTGGCGCTCGCCGCCCTGTTGCTGAGCCGCTTCGACGTCGTCCTTCTGGACGAGCCCACCAACGACCTGGACCTCGCAGGCCTGGCCAAGCTTGAGGCCTTCGTGACCGGCCTGCGCGGCGGAGTGGTCCTGGTCAGCCACGACCGCGAATTCCTGGCCCGCTGCGTCACCACCGTGGTGGAACTGGATCTGGCCCAGAACTCCGTGGCCGTCTACGACGGCGGCTACGACGCCTTCCTGGAGGAACGCGCGGTGGCCAAGCGCCACGCCCGCGAAAAGTACGAGGAATTCGCTGCCACCAAGGCCGATCTGGTGTCCCGGGCCCGGACCCAGCGCGAATGGAGCTCCCAAGGCGTCCGGAACGCCATGAAAAAGAGCCCCGACAACGACAAGATCCGCCGTGCGGCCAGCGTGGAGTCCTCGGAGAAGCAGGCCCAGAAGGTGCGGCAGATGGAATCCCGGATCGCCCGGCTGGACACCGTGGAGGAGCCGCGCAAGGAATGGCAGCTGCAGTTCACCATCGGCCAGGCCCCCCGGTCCAGCGCCGTTGTGGCGACCCTCCGCGACGCCGTGGTCCGACAGGGCAGCTTCACCCTGGGGCCCGTGAACCTCCAGCTCAACGCGGGGGAGCGGATCGGCATCACCGGACCCAACGGGGCTGGCAAGTCCACGCTCCTGCGCCTGCTCCTTGGCAGTATCGAACCGGACTCCGGCAACGCAGCCATGGGCGCCTCGGTGGCCGTGGGCGAAATTGACCAGGCCCGCGGCCTGCTGGCCGGGCACCTGCCCCTGGCAGACGCCGTCGAATCCGTCCTGGTGGACCTGACCGCCGCGGAGGTCCGCACCCTGCTGGCCAAGTTCGGGCTGAAGGCGGACCACACGGCACGTCCCGTGGACTCCCTCTCGCCCGGCGAACGGACCCGGGCGGCCCTGGCCCTGCTCCAGGCGCGCGGGGTGAACCTGCTGGTCCTGGACGAACCCACCAACCACCTTGACCTGCCGGCCATCGAGCAGCTCGAAGATGCCCTGGACAGCTACGACGGCGCCCTGCTGCTGGTGACGCACGACAGGCGGCTGCTGGAGAACGTCCGGTTGGATGTACGTTGGGACGTGGACAGCGGCAAGGTCACCGAGCAGCACACCGGCAGCAGTTCCTGAAACTGAAGCACCCCGGGGGAACCACCACCAATCTAGGCGCGGAGCAGCAACCATGAGCATGGAACGGGTAGCCTGGGGCTCCCTTTACAACATCACCCGGGCCAAGAGCGGTTCCCAGCCGTTCTCCAAGGCCACCCTGAAGCGGGTCCTCGCGTTTGCCCGGCCCTACCGCGGCAAGCTGCTGGCCTTTGTGCTGCTGTCCGTGGCCATGGCCTTCCTGGCCGTCGCCACCCCCGTCCTGGCAGGGCAGGTGGTGGACACCATCGTGGCCAAGGCCGGCATTGACGAGGTCATCCGGCTGGCCGTGCTGATCGCCGTCGTGGCAGTCGCGGAGGCAGGCCTGGGCCTGGTGACCCGCTGGCTGTCCTCGGTGATCGGTGAAGGCGTCATTGTTGACCTGCGCACCAGGGTCTTTGACCACGTGCAGAAGATGCCCATCGCGTTCTTTACCCGGACCCGGACCGGAGCCCTGGTCAGCCGCCTGAACAATGACGTGATCGGCGCCCAGTCCGCCTTCGCCGGAACCCTGTCCGGGGTGGTCAGCAACGTGGTGGCGCTCATCCTTACCCTCATCGTGATGCTGGGCACCTCCTGGCAGGTGACGGTGCTGGCCATGATCCTGCTGCCCATCTTCCTGGTCCCGGCCCGCCGGATGGGCTCGCGCCTTGCCGACCTGCGCCGGGAAGCGGCGGAGCACAACGCCGCGATGGGCACGCAGATGACCGAACGGTTCTCGGCCCCCGGCGCCACCCTGGTCAAGCTTTTTGGCCGGCCTGCCGACGAGTCCCGCGAGTTCGCCGTCCGCGCCGGCAGGGTGCGGGACATCGGCATCCGGACCGCCATGCTGCAGTTCACGTTTGTGACCGCCCTGACCCTGGTCTCGGCGCTGGCGCTGGCCCTGGTCTACGGAATGGGTGGCTGGCTGGCCATCGCTGGCCAGCTGGCACCCGGCGACGTGGTGGTGCTCGCGCTGCTCCTCACCCGGCTGTACGCCCCGCTGACGTCCCTGTCCAACGCACGGGTGGAGATCATGAGCGCGCTGGTCAGCTTCGAGCGGGTCTTCGAGATCCTGGACCTCAAGCCGTTGATCGCCGAGAAACCGGACGCCGCGGCGCTTCCCGCCGGTCCGGTGGCCGTGGAATTCGACGACGTCCGCTTCGCCTACCCGTCCGCCGACAAGGTCTCGCTGGCCTCCCTCGAAGAGGTTGCCACCCTGGACACCCGCGGCGGCGAGGAGGTCCTGCACGGCATCAGCTTCCGGGTGGAACCCGGCCAGACCGTTGCCCTGGTGGGCTCCTCCGGTGCCGGCAAGTCCACCATCGCCCAGTTGCTGACCAGGCTGTACGACGTGGATTCCGGCGCCGTCAGGCTGGGCGGCGGGGCAGCCGGCTCCGGGCTGGACGTCCGCGATGCCACCTTCGACTCGCTCCGGGACACCCTTGGCATGGTCACGCAGGACGGACACCTCTTCCACGAGAGCATCGCGTCCAACCTGCGGCTGGCCCGCCCCGGCGCCACGGAGGATGACATGTGGGAGGCCATCCGGCAGGCCCGGCTGGAAACGATGATCCGGTCCCTGCCGGACGGACTGGACACCGTGGTGGGGGAGCGCGGCTACCGGCTGTCCGGCGGCGAACGCCAGCGCCTCACCATCGCCCGGCTGCTGATAGCCCAGCCGCGCGTGGTGATCCTTGACGAGGCCACCGCAGCCCTGGACTCCACCAACGAGGCCGCGGTCCAGGCTGCGCTGGGTGCAGCCCTTGAAGGCCGTACCGCCGTTGTCATCGCCCACCGGCTGTCCACCATCCGCGCCGCCGACGCCATCCTGGTGGTGGAGGACGGCCGGATCGTGGAGCGGGGCACCCACACCGGCCTGCTCGCAGCCGACGGCCGGTACGCGGAGCTGTACCGGACCCAGTTCGCCGAAGCCACCGCAGTGGCGCAGGAAGCCGTCCCGGAGACGTAGCAGGTTACCGGGCCGGGCCCGCGGCCAGTGCCGGCAGGATGTGGTCCGTGAGCAGCGGGGCCAGGTCCGCGGGCCAGGCCGCGGCCAGGTCCAGCCAGCGGATTTCCGCGATCTCGGCGGACGGGCTGGCCTGCCAGGTTCCCGGCGCCAGGAACACGGTGGCTTCGATGTCCGTGTCCGCCTCATTCGCGGCGTCGGCGATCCACACGCCCATGGGCTGCAGGAGCGCCGGGTCGATACCGATGCCCACTTCCTCGCCCAGTTCCCGGGCAGCGGCCTGGACCGCCGTCTCGCCGGCTTCGGGCTTGCCGCCGGGATGCATAAACATGCCGGTGCCGCGTTTCCGGACGGTCAGGAGCCGGCCGGCAGGATCAAAAACGCAGACGGCGGACACCACAATGCGGTGCTTCATGCGTCCGTCCCCTGGCTGCGGTGCAGGCGCGAGGCGAGTTCCAGGTCCTTGCGGGGGCCGGTGATATCCCAGGTGTAACTGAACCGGTCAGCGTTTTCGTAGGTATACGCCACGCGGTATGCATCGGGGTCGCACCAATGGCTGGCCGCGTTGGCCTCCGGGGCAAAGCCCATCCGGTGGAAAGGCCTGCCGTCCGGGAAAAACACGTCCAGCGCGTCGGCCCGGCCGGCGGGGCGCAGGAGGTACTCCCGCGAGGCGGGGCCCACGAAGGAGGGCCAGCACATGGTGCCTTCTTCCCGGAGGGCCAGGCCGCCGTCGGGCGTGGGACTGAAGCGGACGACGCCGGCGAAGGTTCCGCGGGTGCCTGCTGCACGGTCCAGGAGGCCCCGTTCCACCACCCAGGTGCCGGGAACCAGGCGGGCCGGGCCACCCAGGAGGTAGGCGCGGAGATCAAACTCCGGAGGCAGTTCATTCAAGTGCCCTCGATTGGAATCGAACCAACGACACCGGCTTTAGGAGAGCCGTGCTCTATCCACTGAGCTACGAGGGCGGGCGTTCCGTGAACCGCGAGGCAGTCCGGCCGGACACGGATACAAGCATACAAGGTGCGGAGCCGTACTACGCTCAAGGCATGAATTCCGCCCCGTCCGCCGCGCCCGCCGCAGCCCTGGTTCCGGACACCGCCGCCACCCGCCAGTACGTGGGCGCGTGGGCGGTGCTGAGCGTCCTGCAGTATTTCGCCGCCGAAGCGGCGGTGATCGCCGCGTGGGCGGGACCCTTGCCCTATGACCTGCGGACCGGCTACATCAGCGACCTCGGCGCGCTGCACTGCGGTGTGTACGACGGGCGGGACGTCTGTTCGCCCCTGAACTGGCTGATGAACGCTTCCTTTGTGGTCCAGGGGCTGGGCATGGTGCTGGGCGCCATCCTGCTCACCTCCGGGCTGCTGTGCGTAGCGGCCCGGCCCGGGGCCCGCGTTGAGCCGGGCCGACGCGCACCCTGGCGGGCTGCCATCGCCGTGCGCCTGCTGACGGGCGCAGCCGGTGTGGGCACCGTGGTGGTAGGGCTGGTGCCCGAGGACGCAGGATCCGCGTGGCACTACATCGGCGCTGTGGTGTATTTCTTGGCCGGGGCGGCGGCCCTGCTGGTCCTGGGCGGACTGTGGCTGCGGAAAACAGCCATGGCCTGGTTCATCCTCGCCTGCGGCGCGGTGTCCCTTGCCGCGCTGGCGACGGGCGGACTTACCGGCATGGACGTGCCCGAGCCGGGAACCCTGGAACGGCTGATGGGCTATCCGGTGACAGTGGGCATTGCCACGGCAGGCCTGGTCATCGCGCGGCGGGTCCACCGCCAGCGCAAGCAGCTGCGGGGTTAGGCTGCGGTCTTGCGCTTCCGGGTCCGCAGCACCACTGCTGCACCACCGGCCAGCAGGCTGAGGACCAGCAGCACCCAGCCCGCCACGGTGAGAACCGAGGCGAGGGCCACCTGCCCGGGGTCGGCTGGTTCCGTGGCCAACATGCCGTCAATGGCCACGTTGGCCCAGAGCCGGACCACCACAAACAGCAGCGGCAGGGCCCAAAGCGCCCACCGGAGGGCCTTACGGGCAACGTTGGTGCCGATCAGCAGCAGCCACGTAAACCCGAAAATCAGGGGAAACAGGGTGCCGGCAGTCTTGTGGACGTAGTTCAACTGCCCGCGGGCGTCGTCATTCATCACACTGTGCAGCCGGTCGATGTACGCGGGATCAAAACCGCCCACCAGCGAGTCGGGCATCGCCAGGCCAACGGTCAGCTGGCGGAGCTGGTCCAGGGTCAGCAGGTGCACGTACCAGAACAGGAAAAGGCTGGCCACCACGCCCGCGATCAGGATCAGGTTGGTGTTGTTCTGCGCCTTCTCCGGCGTCCGGGAGGTGGTGGGGTTCAACACCGGCGGGAGCCGGTGTTGCGGCACCACCGCTTTGGATCCGTGCTTCCTGATGCGCTGGGCGGGGGTTTTGGCCATAACCCCATTATCCCGCCCCATAAACTGAAACCATGACCATTGGCAGGCACAGCGCCGTTGAACTTGACCCCGCATTGGACGATTACCAGCTGGCGGCAGCCCTGGTCCGGGAAGCCGGAAACCTTGCGTTGCTGATGCGGATGGCCGGGCTCCAGTCGCAGCAGAAGACCTCCGTCTCGGACGTGGTGACCGCAGCGGACCACGCCGCGGAGGCCTATGTGCTGGGGCAGCTGCAGCGCTGCCGGCCCCAGGACGGGATCCTGGGGGAGGAAGGCGCCTCCGTGCCGGGCACCAGCGGCCGGACCTGGGTGATCGACCCCGTGGACGGCACGTACAACTTCCTGCACGGCTCCACTTACTGGTGCTCCGCCATCGCGCTGAAGGACTCCTCCGACGTGGTGTTGGGCGCCATCTTCCAGCCTGAGGAGGACAAGTTGTGGCTGGGCGGCACTGCGCGCCCGGCCACCCTGAACGGCGAGGTCCTGACCGTGTTCCGGGACAACGGCGGACAGCGCAACGCCACGCCTGCAGCCGAACTCGGCGCCGCCACCTACATCCACCCCAACTGGCTGATGGACCCCATGTGCGCCATGCCCTGGCACGCTGCCGCCACCACCGCCGCTGCCCTCCGCATGCTGGGGTCCGGCTCCTGCGACCTGGGCCGCGTGGCCGACGGGCAGCTGGGGTGCTGGTTCCAGCACAGCTGCCCGGAGTGGGACTGGCTGCCCGGAAAGGCGATTGTCCGCGCGGCCGGCGGGGCCGTGGACACCGTCCGGGTCAACGGGCTGGAATGGTTTGTGGCAGGCGGAACGACGGCGGTCCGCGAGCTGCGTGCGGCCCTCGAGTCCGCGTCGGTGGCCTAGCCGGGGTCCCGTTCCGGCCGCGTCATCCACAGGCTGGAAGTAGGTGTCAGTCCCACCGCCTAGACTTGTAGGCACCATGGATATGTTGTTTGACCCCTACTCCGACGGACCTTTCAAGGCCGCCCCCGCAGCGTCAACCCGCACCAGGGCGGTCCCCGAAGGGACGTCCACGGTGGCCGGACCGGGCGGTAGCCTGTCCGCCGGAGACCGGCACAACGCCGGCGCCAACGCGGCCGGGCAGCGCCACGGACACCACGGCCTGGACCCAGCCAAGCTGCTGGAAGGGCTGAACCCGGAGCAGGACGAAGCCGTCAGGCACTCCGGGTCGGCGCTGCTGATCGTGGCTGGTGCCGGGTCCGGCAAAACCCGCGTGCTCAGCAACAGGATCGCCTACCTGATTGCCACGGGCCGGGCCCACCACGGCGAGATCCTGGCCATCACCTTCACCAACAAGGCTGCCGCCGAAATGCGCGAACGCATCGAAGTGCTGGTGGGCGGCCGCGCCAAGATCATGTGGATCTCCACGTTCCATTCCTCCTGCGTGCGGATCCTCCGGCAGGAGGCGGCCAACGTGGGCCTCAAATCCAACTTCTCCATCTACGACTCCGCGGATTCCCTCCGCCTGGTCACGCAGGTGTCCAAGGCGCACGACCTCGATCCCAAGAAGTTCGCGCCCAAAGCCATCCAGCACAAAATCTCCGCGCTGAAGAACGAACTCATCGACGCCGATTCGTATGCTTCCGACGCCAACCACAACGACCCCTTTGAACGTGCCGTTGCGGACGTCTACAAGGGCTACACGCAGCGGTTGCGCCAGGCCAACGCCATGGACTTCGATGACCTCATCGCCGAGACCGTCTTTATGTTCCGGGCATTCCCGGCGCTCGCCGACTCCTACCGCCGAAGGTTCCGGCATGTCCTGGTGGACGAATACCAGGACACCAACCACGCCCAGTATGCCCTGGTCCGGGAAATCGTGGGTGAGGGCCCGGGAGCGTCCGAACTCACCGTCGTCGGCGATTCCGACCAGTCCATCTACGCCTTCCGCGGCGCCGACATCCGCAACATCGTGGAGTTCGAGAAGGACTACCCGCAGGCCCGGACCATCAAGCTGGAGCAGAACTACCGCTCCACCCAGAACATCCTCAGCGCGGCCAACTCGGTGATCTCCCGCAACCCCAACCGGCCGGACAAAAAACTGTGGACCGCTGAAGGCGAAGGCCACAAAATCATCGGCTACGTGGGCGAAAACGAACACGCCGAGGCCCAGTTCATCGCCAAGGAGATCGACCGGCTCCAGGACGAGGACAACCTCCGCCCCGGCGATGTCGCCATTTTCTACCGCACCAACGCCCAGTCCCGGTCCATCGAGGATGTCCTGGTCAGGGTGGGCCTGCCGTACAAAGTGGTGGGCGGAACCCGCTTCTACGAGCGCAAGGAAATCAAGGACGCCCTGGCCTACCTCCGCGTCCTGGTGAACCCGGACGACGACGTCAACCTCCGCCGGGTGCTCAACGAACCCAAACGCGGCATCGGCGACCGCGCGGAAGGCGCGGTGGCGGCCCTCGCCAGCCGCGAACGCATCTCGTTCATGGCCGCAGCCCGCCGCGCCGAACAGGCCCCCGCCATGGCCACCCGCTCTGTCAACGCCGTGCTGGGGTTTGTGAAACTCCTGGACGACCTTGCCGAGGTGGCCGCCGGCTCCGGTGCCGCAGCAGCCCTCGAAGCTGTCCTGGAGCAGACCGGCTACCTGGCAACCCTGCGCGCCAGCACCGATCCGCAGGACGAGTCCAGGGTGGAAAACCTCGCCGAACTGGTGGCCGTGGTGCGCGAATACGAACAGGAAAATCCGGAAGGCTCCCTGGGCGCCTTCCTGGAACAGGTTTCCCTCGTGGCGGACGCGGACCAGATCCCGGACGCGCCCGGTGCCGACATCGACGCCGCCGTGGCCGAGGCCAAACGCCTGGGCGTGGTGACCCTCATGACCCTCCACACGGCCAAAGGGCTCGAGTTCCCGGTGGTCTTCCTGACCGGTATGGAGCACGGCCTCTTCCCGCACCAGCGCTCCGCCACCGACCCCAAGGAGTTGGCCGAGGAACGCCGGCTGGCCTACGTGGGCCTCACCCGGGCCCGCAAGCGCCTGTACGTGACCCGGTCGGAGGTCCGCAGCATGTGGGGCCAAAGCCAGTACAACCCCGCCAGCCAGTTCCTGGAGGAAATCCCCGCCGACCTCGTTGACTGGAAGCGGGAAGGAAGCAGCAGGCAATCCTTCGTCAGCGGCGGAGCCATCGGCTCGGGGCGCTACAACGGCTCGTTCTGGGGCGCCGGGACGTCCCGCGGGGCCGCCGCCGACTCTTCGGCAGGGTTCAATGCCGATGTTCCCGCGATCATCGCGAAAAACCGGGTGCAGCCGCAAAAGGAAGTCATCGCCGTCAGTGTGGGGGACAAGGTCAACCACACCAGCTTCGGCAACGGCACGGTCCTGGCCCTGGAAGGAACAGGGGATAAAACCGTTGCCAAGGTGAAGTTTGACGTCGGCGAGAAGCGGTTGCTGCTCCGCTACGCGCCACTGACCAAACTGGACGCGTAGGCTCCCCCGCCGCCGGGTTGGCAGCCTTGTCCGGCCGCGGAGGCAGCGCTATTCTTCAGGAACCTGCGCCGCCACAGCACTTCGGCGCAGGATTTCGGCTCACAACGGAGCGGGACGATGAAAGTCCTTTTTGCCAGCCAGGCGATTGACGGCCATTTCCACCCCATGACGGGCCTGGCAATGCGCCTCAAGGAGCGCGGGCACGACGTTCGCTGGTACACCGGTCCCGTCTTCACAGCGAAGCTGCGCGACCTGGGCATCCCCCTGCTCCCGTTCACACTGGCCATCGAACACCGGGCCGATAACCTTACGGAGCTTTACCCGGAGCGCGCCAGGCTGAAAGGCCCGCGGGCAATCGGCTTCGACGGGGAGAAGGTCTTCGCCAGCAACATCACCAATTTCTTCGAGGACATCAGCGGGATTCGCGCGGACTTTCCCTTCGACGTGGCTGTGGTGGATGCCACCATGTTCGTCCACCGCCTGCTTTCCCATCTGCTGGGCACCCCGGTGATCAATTTTGTGGCGGTTCCCAACCTGGAGAGCGATCCGTTGGTACCCCCGCTCTTTTTCGGCTTCCGGCCGCCAAGCAATCCCGTCGAACGGGTGGTGCAGGCCGCCGCAGGCCTGTTGTCCGACAACGTCATCCTGCGGCCGGCCAACCAGAGCTATCGCCGGCAACACGCCGCCTATGGCCAGCCGGTACCCCGGGAGGGACGGCTGACCGATGAACCGTACCGCTGTTCGGCCGCAATCATCCAGACCGGTACGGAGTCCTTTGACTTTCCCCGCCGGCGCGCGAACCCGAAGGTCAGGTACGTTGGCTCGCTGCTGCCGTACCGGGCCCCGCAGCCCGGTGCGGGGGAAGAAGACTGGCCCACCGGGTACGCCGCAACAGTGCTGGTCACGCAGGGGACCGTGGACAATGTGGACCCGGACAAGCTTATGGTGCCGGCCCTCGAAGCCCTCAAAGACCTTGGCATGCTGGTGATTGTTGCCACCGGCGGACGCGGAACCGAAGCCCTCCAGGCACGCTACCCGCAGCCCAACGTGGTGATCCGCCACTACGTCGATTTCCCGCGCGTCCTCGAATTCACTGACGTCTTCGTCTCCAACGGCGGATTCGGCGGCGTCCAGCTGAGCCTGTCCAAAGGCGTGCCCTTGGTGGTGGCCGGCATCAATGAAGGCAAAAGCGATGTCAACGCCCGGGTGGAATATGCGCGGGTTGGCATCAACCTCCGCACGGAACGGCCCGCACCTGCAGCCATTGCCGCAGCAGTCACCCGGATCCTCGGCGACCCGGGCTGGCGGCAGCGGGCCCTGTCAGTGCAGGAGCAACCCGCCGCGGCAGATCCAGCGGATGTGGCTGCGGACGTTGTGGAAAGTGCCGTTCCGCAAGCGGCTACCTGAGCGATTGTCCCGGGCCGACGGGCATCCCCTGGCCGCCGCGCCGGGCATAATGGAGGCCATGCGACGGACTGTCTTGGGGTTCCTGGCCGCACTGGTGCTGCTGGGGGTTTCGGCGTGCTCGATCACCACCGAGGATCCCGGCTACGCCCCGCCCGCTCCGCTGGCGCCCCTGGCGCAGCTGGAACAGGCGCCACTGACTGACCCGGAACCGTTCGGATCCGGGCAGGACGCCCTGACCTTCAGCACCGCTGACCGGACAGTGGCCTGCGCCCTCACCTCAGCCCGGGGCGAGCACCTCGACCTGCCCTACGAGCAGAACAACTACAGCGACGCCGCCAACAACAAACTCGCCATCGTCCCCGTGGCCCATTGCGAACTGGCCACCTATCCGGTGCCCCTGCCGGAGGACGTCAAGGACGACTGCGCCGGTACGGGCCTGGGGTACCTGGGTGGGGTCGCGCTGCTGTCCCCTGACAAGGCGGGCTACGGTGAATGCCGCTCCGGCGTCACACAGCTGGAGGCTGCCTACGGACCCCGCGGTTCCAAGGCCGGCGTGATGGCCGAACTGCCCGTCCTGGCGGACGGCCAAAACCTGGAACGGAACGGGCTGCGCTGCTCCGCCTACAACGGCGGGGTGGCGTGCGGAAACGTTTCGGCAGGCGTCGGATTCTTCGTTTCGCCCGGGAAATACGAGTTGATCCAGGCTCCCGCCGGTACCCCCTCTCCGGCGCCCGCCAAGCCCTGAAATTCCGCGTATTCACGCGGTTTTTCTACGTCCCATAGAATAGTGTGCTTCCTCACATAAGGGGTAGTCTGGAACGGCCCGGTCCCATCAAAGGACTAGAGTTCCCCATGGAGCATTACGCCGCGTGGCTTGTTTCCAACAGGCCGCCGGTGCGTGCATTCCGCAGCCCGGTCATCATCTGTGATGGTGCCCGACTGTACAGAAACTACTTCGACGTAGAAGGACACTAAACCGTGGACCTGTTTGAATACCAGGCGCGCGATATGTTCGAGGCGCACGGTGTACCCGTGCTTGCCGGCATCGTGGCGTACACCCCAGAAGAAGCAAAAGCAGCTGCCGAGAAAATCGGCGGCGTGACTGTTGTCAAAGCACAGGTCAAGGCCGGTGGCCGCGGTAAGGCCGGCGGCGTGAAGGTTGCCAAGACCGCCGATGAGGCGTTTGAGCACTCCACCAACATCCTGGGCATGGACATCAAGGGCCACACCGTCAACAAGGTGATGATTGCCCAGGGTGCCGACATTGCCGAGGAATTCTACTTCTCCGTCCTCCTGGACCGTGCCAACCGCAACTACCTGGCCATGTGCTCGGTTGAAGGCGGCATGGAAATCGAACAGCTCGCCGTCGAACGCCCTGACGCGCTGGCCAGGATCGCGGTCGATCCCGCTGTGGGCATCGACCAGGCCAAGGCCGACGAAATCGTCGCCGCTGCAGGCTTCTCAGAGGAACTGCGCGGCAAGGTCGCCGCGGTCATCCTCAAGCTCTGGGATGTCTTCAAGAAGGAAGACGCCACCCTGGTGGAGGTCAACCCGCTGGTCCGCACCGGCGCCGGCGACATCGTGGCACTGGACGGCAAGGTCTCGCTGGACGAGAACGCCGACTTCCGCCACCCCAAGCACGCCGCCCTTGAAGACAAGGACGCAGCGGATCCCCTCGAGGCCAAGGCCAAGGCCCAGGACCTCAACTACGTCAAGCTGGACGGCGAAGTGGGCATCATCGGCAACGGCGCAGGCCTGGTCATGTCCACCCTCGACGTGGTGGCCTACGCCGGCGAAAGCCACGGCAACGTCAAGCCCGCCAACTTCCTGGACATCGGCGGTGGAGCTTCCGCCGAGGTCATGGCCGCAGGCCTGGACGTCATCCTGGGCGACGAGCAGGTCAAGGCCGTCTTTGTGAACGTCTTCGGTGGCATCACCGCATGTGACGCCGTTGCCAAGGGCATCGTCGGCGCGCTGGCCGAACTGGGCGCCTCCGCCAACAAGCCGCTGGTGGTCCGCCTCGACGGCAACAACGTCGAAGAAGGCCGCCGCATCCTCACCGAGGCCAACCACCCGCTGGTAACCCTGGCCGCCACCATGGACGAGGGCGCCGACAAGGCCGCCGAACTCGCCAACGCAGCGAAGTAAGGGACGCGACAATGTCTATCTACCTCAATAAAGACTCCAAGGTCATCGTCCAGGGCATCACCGGCGGCGAAGGCACCAAGCACACCGCCCTGATGCTCAAGGCCGGCACCAACATTGTTGGCGGCGTCAACGCCCGCAAGGCCGGCACCACGGTCCTGCACGGCGAGAAGGAAATCACCGTCTTCGGCACCGTCAAGGAAGCCATCGCCGAAACTGGCGCAGACGTCTCCATCGTCTTCGTTCCGCCGGCATTCACCAAGGACGCCGTTGTTGAAGCCATCGAAGCCGGCATCGGCCTCGTAGTGGTCATCACCGAGGGTGTTCCCGTCCAGGACTCCGCAGAGTTCTGGGCCCTGGCCCAGTCCAAGGTGGACGCAGAAGGCAACCAGGTCACCCGCATCATCGGACCTAACTGCCCCGGCATCATCACCCCCGGCGAAGCCCTCGTGGGCATCACCCCGGCAAACATCACGGGCAAGGGCCCCATCGGCCTGGTATCCAAGTCCGGTACGTTGACCTACCAGATGATGTACGAACTGCGCGACCTGGGCTTCTCCACCGCCATCGGCATCGGCGGCGACCCCGTCATCGGCACCACGCACATCGACGCCCTGGCCGCGTTCGAAGCCGACCCCGAGACCAAGGCCATCGTGATGATCGGTGAAATCGGCGGCGACGCCGAAGAGCGCGCAGCCGATTACATCAAGGCCCACGTCACCAAGCCCGTTGTGGGCTACGTGGCCGGGTTCACCGCTCCCGAAGGCAAGACCATGGGCCACGCAGGCGCCATCGTCTCCGGCTCGGCCGGCACCGCCCAGGCCAAGAAGGAAGCCCTCGAGGCTGCCGGTGTGAAGGTTGGCAAGACGCCGTCCGAGACCGCCACGCTGCTGCGCGAAGTCTTCGCAGCCCTCTAGGTTCACAGCACCACGCGCGGGGCCACCTGCCGTCCTCTTGGACGGCAGGTGGCCCCGCGTTTTTGTTTAAGTACGACGGCGGTCCGGTCACCTTCCCAGCGGAGGTGACCGGACCGCCGTCGCACGCTGGTCTCCGTGCCGCTGGCGCCTAGACTTTTGCGCCGCTGAGCAGCTCGTCCAGGCGTTCGTAGCCTTCCGTCATGCCGCCCTCCATGCCGGACTGCGCCATGCCGTCGCGAGCCTCGAGGGACGGATAAACCGAATGGCACCTCAGTCGGGTACGGCCGTTCCCGAGGTCCTCAAACGTCATGAACTCGATGCTGACCACGTCAGGGTAGCCGCCGAATTCAAACGTTTGGATGGCGAACTCATTTTCCCTGACGGTATGGAAAACGCCGCTGAACTGGTACGCTATGCCGTCGGGCCCTGTGTGCAGGTAGCTGTAGCTGCCGCCGGTGCGGAAATCGTAGTGGTCGATTTTCATCTTGAGCCCGCGCGGCCCGAGCCACTGGGCAATCAGGTCCGGCTCCTTGTGCGCCCGGAAGACGTCGGCGACGGGGAAATCAAACTCCCGCTCGGAGTCGATGAAGGGCAGGCCTTCGGGGATGGTGAGGTTGAGTGGATTGCTCATGATGGTTCCTTCTCCTGGGTGCCGCGGCTGGCGGCGTTGGTTTGGAGTACGGCGTCCAGGCTGCGGAATTGCGCTTCGCGGACCAGCCTGTACTGGTCGATCCACGCGGTAAGCGCCTCGAGCCGTGCGGGATTCAGGTGGACGGGCCGCCGTTGGGCGTCCCTGCTGCGGGTGACAAGCTGCGCCTGCTCAAGCACCTGGATGTGCCGCGAAACTGCCTGCTTGGAAATGTCGAACGGTTCCGCGAGTTCGTTCACTGTGGCCGCCCCCCGGCTCAGCCGGGCGATGATGCCGCGCCGGACGGGATCCGCAAGGGCCATAAAGGCCGAGTCGAGAGCTTCGTCCCTGGCGTCCACTGGAACCTGCTTTCTAATCAACTGGTTTGTTTATCAACTATTTGATTGATTAAGAGTACGCCCGGCGGTGAACCATCGCAAGGGTTTCGAGCCTTGTGGCAATCATGGCAAGTTTGTTAGTATGTCAGTACAAACTTTGCTGAAGGAGAAAAAGTGCCACTGGTACGCATTGATGTTAATGAAGGACGCAGCCGCCAGGATCTGCAGCGGCTCAGCCGCGGGATCCACGACGCCATCCTTGGCGAGTACGGCATTCCGGAGCGGGACTATTTCCATATCCTGACCGAGCATCCTGCAGGCCAGATCGTTGCCCAGGATGCCGGCCTGGGCTTCGAGCGGACCGGGGGAGTGGTGATGATCCAGATCTTCACGCAGGGCGGCCGTTCGCAGGAGGCCAAGCAGCGGCTGTTCGCTGCAGTGGCCGGAAAACTCGCCACGGTGGGCGTCGCCGGTGAGGACGTTTTTATCGGCTATGTGGAAAATACGGCCGGCGACTGGTCGTTTGGATTCGGTCGCGCGCAGTATGTCACCGGCGAATTGGCGGTCCCGGCAAAGTAGCGCGCCGGCGGTTCCGGTGGACTTTTCCGGCCGCCGAAATGTTTGTTGTAAGCATGTCAGTACAAACCTTTGACAGGACATTCGATCTAAGGCAAAGTAGTGCGTGTGGCCCCCGCCACGGCCTGCCAGTTCCGGAGCTCCTGCAGTTTCAGAGGTCCAGAGTTTCACACCAGAAAGGTCCACGATTACCGTGACCCATGAGCTTCTTACGATCGGGCGCATCAGCGTTGATATCTACCCGAACGATATCGGGGTGGACCTGGAGGACGTTACGTCCTTCGGGAAGTACCTTGGTGGATCGCCGTCGAATGTGGCAGTTGCTGCTGCGCGGCATGGCCGGAAGGCCGGGGTGATCACCAGGACGGGCGATGACGCGTTCGGTAACTTCCTGCACCGTGAGCTGCATAAGTTCAATGTGGACGACGCCTTTGTCTCCCCGGTACCGGATCTTCCCACGGCCGTGACGTTCTGCGCGATCAAGCCGGCCACCGACGAGTTCCCACTGTACTTCTACGGCCGGTTCCCCACCGCGCCGGACCTCCAGATCGAAGCCTCCGGGCTCGACCTTGACGCCATCCGCGATGCCGGGATCTTCTGGTCCACGGTGACCGGCCTGTGCCAGGAGCCCAGCCGCAACGCCCACGCCGCCGCCCACGAAGCCCGCCCCCGCACAGGCCTGAAGGAGGGCCAGTTCACCATCCTGGACCTCGACTACCGGCCCATGTTCTGGGCATCTGAAGAAGAGGCCCGCTCGGAGGTCGCAAAGATCCTGCCGCACGCCACCGTGGCGATCGGCAACGACAAGGAATGCGCTGTCGCCGTGGGCGAGGGCACCCCGGATGAGCAGGCCGACCGGCTGCTCGCCGCCGGCGTCGAAATCGCCGTGGTCAAGCTTGGCCCGGAGGGCGTGATGGCAAAGACCCGCACGGAGCGTGTTGTCTCCGCCCCGGTTCCCGTGCAGACCGTAAACGGGCTCGGTGCCGGCGACTCGTTTGGCGGTGCCTTCTGCCACGGCCTGCTCTCCGGGTGGCCACTGGCTGAAGTCCTGGATTACGCCAACGCTGCCGGGGCCATCGTCGCCTCGCGGCTGTCCTGCGCCGATGCCATGCCGACGCCGGACGAGGTCACCTCGCTGCTGGCCGAACGCGGACGCCTGGTCCCCGGCCAGTTCTCCACTGAAGGAGCAACGCTGTGACCGTCACGTCCGTCACCACCACCGCCGTCGATGACGATCCCCGCCGCTACGCGCACCTGAGCACCCTCCGGCTGGAAGACCCGGACGGTGTAGCCCGGGCCGCCAAGTCCCGGCGCCGCCATCCCGGCCTGAAATACGGCCGGCAGAACTTCATCGTGGCAGCTGACCATCCGGCCCGCGGGGCCCTGGCCGTCGGTCCGGACCCGGTGGCCATGGCTGACCGCCGGCAGCTGCTGGACCGGCTCCAGATTGCCTTGGCCAACCCGGCCGTTGACGGGGTGCTGGCGTCCCCGGATATCATGGATGACCTGCTGCTCCTGGGCGCACTGGAGGGCAAACTCGTTTTCGGTTCCATGAACCGGGGCGGCCTGTCCGGGCTGGTCAATGAGCTGGATGACCGTTTCACCGGCCACACCGCTGCGGCGCTGGCGGCTCTGGGTGCTGATGGCGGGAAGATGCTGACCCGCATCTGCCTGGGCGACCCGGACACGGTGGTTACCCTCGAGGCCACGGCCAAGGCCATCGACTCCCTGGCCGAACGCAGACTCATCGCCATGGTGGAACCGTTTCTGTCGGTCCGCGACGGGCAGGGCCGGGTCCGCAACGACCTGTCTGCCGACGCCGTGGTCAAATCCGTTGGCATCGCGCAGGGCCTGGGCTCCACCAGCGCCTACACCTGGATGAAGCTGCCCGTTGTGGCCGACATGGAACGCGTGATGGCGGCCACCACGTTGCCCACCGTCCTGCTGGGCGGGGACCCTGCCGGGACCCAGGACGAGGTGTTTGCCACCTGGCAGGCAGCGCTGGCGTTGCCCGGCGTACAGGGCCTGACAGTGGGCCGCACCTTGCTCTACCCGCAGGACGGCGATGTGGCAGGCGCCGTTGCGGCCGCCGCTTCCCTCCTGCACCACACCACATCAGTCCACACCGCCGAAGCATCGGAGTAGGCCTTCATGGCAACCATCACAGGAACCGGGACAACAGGGTCCCGCCGGATGACGGTGGCGCAGGCCGTCGTCGAATACCTGTCCAAGCAGTACACCGTCGATTCCATCAACGGCGTGGACTACCGCGAACGCCTGATACCCGGAACGTTCGGCATTTTCGGGCACGGCAACGTGGCCGGTGTTGGGCAGGCGCTCAAGCAGTACCAGCACCTTGACCCGGCCATCATGCCCTACTACCAGGGCCGCAACGAGCAAGCCCAGGTCCACCAGGCAGTGGGCTACGCCCGGCACACCCGGCGCCGGCAGACGTTCGCCATCAGCACCTCGATCGGCCCCGGCTCCTCGAACCTGCTGACCGGCGCCGCCCTGGCCACCACCAACCGGCTCCCGGTCCTGCTGCTGCCGTCCGACACCTTCGCCACGCGCGCCGCCGACCCGGTCCTGCAGCAGCTCGAACAGCCCTACGCGTATGACCTCACCGTCAACGACGCCTTCCGGCCGCTGTCCAAGTTCTTCGACCGGGTGACCCGCCCGGAGCAGTTGTTCTCCGCGTTCCACCACGGCCTGCGCGTCCTGACCGACCCCGCCGAAACCGGCGCCGTCACCATCTCCCTGCCGCAGGATGTCCAGGCCGAGGCCTTCGACGTCCCGGAGGAGTTCCTGGCCGAACGCGAATGGCGGATCCGCCGCCCCGAAGCAGACGACGACGACATCCGCCGCGCCGTGGCGGCCATCCGCGCGGCCAAGCGCCCGCTGATCATCGCCGGCGGCGGCGTCCTGTACGCCTACGCCAACGAGGAACTCGCGAAGTTCGCCGAACTGACCGGCATCCCGGTGGGCAACACGCAGGCCGGGGTCGGCGTCCTGCCATGGGACCACAAGTTCTCCCTTGGCGCCATCGGCTCAACCGGTACGACGGCGGCAAACGCCATCGCTGCCGAAGCCGACCTGATCATCGGGATCGGAACCCGCTACGAGGACTTCACCACTGCATCCCGGACAGCCTTCGCGAACCCGGACGTCAGGTTCATCAACATCAACGTGGCAGCCATCGATGCGTACAAGCACGGCACGTCCCTGCCGATCGTCGCGGATGCCCGCAAGGCACTGGTCAAACTCAACGCAGCCCTGGGCGGCTACCGCGTGGGCGCCGACCTGGAAGCGCAGGTCGCAGCGGAGAAGAAACGCTGGGACGCCACCGTGGACGAAGCGTTCGCCCAGGACTACGCGCCGCTGGTCAGCCAGAACGCCATCATCGGCGCCACCAACAAGGCGATGGACCCCCAGGATGTGGTGATCTGCGCTGCCGGGTCACTGCCGGGGGACCTGCACAAGATGTGGCGGGTCCGTGACCCGTTCGGCTACCACGTGGAATACGCGTACTCCTGCATGGGCTACGAAATCCCCGGCGGCCTGGGCGTGAAGCGTGCCGCCCTGGCCGAAGCCGCGGCCGGCGGCGCGGACCGCGACGTGGTGGTCATGGTGGGCGACGGCTCCTACCTGATGATGCACACCGAACTCGTCACCGCCGTCGCCGAACGGATCAAGCTGATTGTGGTCCTGATCCAGAACCACGGCTACGCCTCCATCGGTTCCCTGTCCGAGTCCCTGGGGTCCCAGCGCTTCGGGACCCAGTACCGGGTCCTGGACAATGAGCAGCATTCGTTCGACGACGGCGAGATCCTGCCTGTTGACCTTGCCTTGAACGCCGAATCCCTGGGCGTGAAGGTCATCCGGATCGAGCCGGGCGAAAAGGTCATTGCCCAGCTCGAACAAGCCATCGGGGACGCCAAGGCCGCCCCCGAACGCGGCGGACCCATCCTGATCCACGTTGAGTCCGATCCGCTCCTGGACGCCCCATCCTCCGAGTCCTGGTGGGACGTTCCCGTATCCCAGGTCTCCGAACTGGACTCCACCAAAGCGGCCTTCCAGACCTACGTCGAGCACAAGAGCCGGCAACGCACATTCCTCGGCTGAACCCGGCCGGCAGCACTTCAGCATACGAACCTCCCACCACTCAAGGAAGAGTCCCATGACGCTCACCTCCACGCAGACCACCACCATCAACCACTTCATCAACGGCGCCCAGACCGCCGGCGTTGGCACCCGCACCCAGCCGGTCTACAACCCGGCCACCGGTGCCGTGTCCGGCGAACTCCGCCTGGCCAACCGTGCCGACCTGGACACCACCGTCGCCGCCGCCCGCAAGGCCGCGGACAGCTGGGGCGACATCTCCCTGGCCAAGCGCACCGCCGTGCTCTTCAAGTTCCGTGAGCTCGTCGCCGCGCACGTGGACGAACTCGCCGAACTGATCACGGCCGAACACGGCAAGGTCCTTTCCGACGCCAAAGGCGAGATCGGCCGCGGCCTGGAAGTCATCGAGTTCGCCTGCGGGATCCCCACCCTGCTCAAGGGCGACTATTCCGACCAGGTCTCCACCGGCATCGACGTCTTCTCTTTCCGCGAACCCCTCGGCGTGGTCGCCGGGATCACCCCGTTCAACTTCCCCGTGATGGTTCCGCTCTGGATGGCACCCATGGCCATTGCCACCGGTAACGCCTTTATCCTTAAGCCCTCCGAACGTGACCCCTCCGCCTCGATGCTCCTCGCGAAACTCTGGAAGGACGCCGGCCTTCCCGACGGGGTCTTCCAGGTCCTGCACGGCGACAAGGAAACCGTCGACGGCCTCCTGACCCACCCCGACGTGGACGGCATCTCCTTCGTCGGCTCCACCCCGATCGCCCAGTACGTCCACGAAACAGCGACCAGGCACGGCAAGCGCGTCCAGGCCCTCGGCGGGGCGAAGAACCACGCCATCATCATGCCCGACGCCGACCTTGACAACGCCGCCGACCACCTCGCTGCCGCTGCCTTCGGTTCCGCCGGGGAACGCTGCATGGCGATCTCCGTGGCCGTCGCCGTTGGCGACGCCGCCGACGCACTGGTCAGCAAGGTCCAGGAACGCGCCGAAGCCGTCAAGGTCAACAACGGCACCGCACCCGACGCCGAAATGGGCCCGGTCATCACCCCCGCCTCCCGGGAACGCATCATCCGGATCGTCACCGAAGCCGAAACCGCCGGCGCCGCCATGGTGGTGGATGGCCGCGACCTCGTTGTCCCCGGCCACGAAGAAGGCTTCTGGGTCGGCCCTACCGTGATCGACCACGTCAACACCGAAATGACCGCCTACAACGAGGAAATCTTCGGACCCGTCCTCGTGGTGGTCCGCGTCCCGGACCTCACCGCCGGCATCAACCTCATCAACGCCAACCCCTATGGCAACGGCACCGCGATTTTCACCTCCTCCGGCGCCCACGCCCGCACCTTCCAGCGCTCCGTGACCGTCGGCATGATCGGCATCAACGTGCCCCTGCCCGTCCCGGTGGCGTACCACTCCTTCGGCGGCTGGAAAGCCTCGCTCTTCGGCGACAAGCACATCTACGGTCCAGAAGGCGTCTCCTTCTACACCCGCGGAAAAGTCGTCACCTCCCGCTGGCCGGAACCCAAAACCGCCTCCGGCGCCTCCTACAACTTCCCCTCCAACTGACGCCCCGGCGCACGTCCCACCAGAGAAAGACACCGCTGTCATGACCGACGTAGAGAACAAACTGATCATCGGCACCGCGCCGGACTCCTGGGGTGTCTGGTTCGCGGATGACCCGCAGCAGACCCCCTGGGAACGTTTCCTGGACGAAGTAGCCGAGTCCGGCTACAAGTGGATCGAACTGGGCCCCTACGGCTACCTGCCCAACGACCCCACCCGCCTGGCGGAGGAGCTGAAGCAGCGCGACCTGAAGGTCACCGCCGGTACCGTTTTCACCGCCTTCCACCGCGGCCTTGACCAGTGGGAAACCGCCTGGGAGCCGGCCCGCAAGGTGGCGGAACTGACCGCTGCAATGGGTGGCGAGCACATCGTGGTCATCCCGGCCATGTGGCGCGACGACGTCACCGGCGAAGCCGTGGAAAGCGGCGAACTCACCGAAAAGGCCTGGGCCGACTTGTTCGCCGGGCACAACCGGCTGGGTAAGACCCTGCTGGAGGACTTCGGCCTGAACCAGCAGTTCCACTCGCACGCCGACTCCCACGTGGGCGCGCAGGCAGACATCGAACACCTGCTCGCCGCCACGGACGCCAAGTATTTGAACCTGTGCCTGGATACCGGCCACGCGGAATACTGCGGTGCCTCCAGCCTTGAACTGATCAAGAACTTCCCGGACCGGATCGGCTACCTGCACCTTAAGCAGATCAACCCGGAGATCCTCAAAAAGGTCAACGACGAGAACATGACGTGGGCAGCCGCCAACCTGGCCGGAGTGATGACCGAGCCGCCCAACGGGCTGCCGGACCTGCGCGCCGTCATCGAAGCCGTGGAAGCCCTGAACCGCCCCATTTTCGGGATCGTGGAACAGGACATGTACCCCGTGGCCTTCGATGTGCCGATGCCCATCGCCAAGCGCACCCGCAACTACCTGCTCTCGTGCGGTTCCCGCACCGTCGTGAACTGAACCCCTACTTACTCCGAAGGACAAAACAATGACTGAATCCCTGCGCGTAGCCGTCATCGGTGCCGGACGCATGGGCGCTGACCACATCCAGCGCCTCAACACCCGCATCCACGGCGCCGAAGTGGCCGCCGTCGTCGACGTTGACCTGGCCCGTGCCCAGGCAGCCATCGAAGGCATTCCCGGCGCCGTGGCCCTGGCCGATGCCGGGGAAGCGCTCAACAACGGCGACGTCAACGCCGTCCTGATCGCCACCCCCGGGTTCCTGCACGAGGACATCCTCCTCAAGGCCATCGCGAAGGACATCCCCATCCTCTGCGAAAAGCCGCTGACCCCCGACGCCGAATCCTCGCTGACGATCGTCGAAGCCGAAGTGGCGCTGGGCCACAAGCGCGTCCAGGTGGGCTTTATGCGCCGCTTCGACGCCGAGTACGCGTCCCTGGGCAAGATCATCCGCGACCACGAACTCGGTGAGCTGCTGATGCTGCACCACCAGCACCGCAACCCCACAACCCCGCCCGGCTTCACCAACGAGATGCTGATCAACGACTCCGTGGTGCACGAATTTGATGCCATCCGGTTCTTCACCGGCGAGGAAATCACCAGCGTCCAGGTCCGGATGGGCAAGGCCACCAAAAATGCCCCCGCCGGCCAGCACGATCCCCAGCACGTCCTGATCGAAACCGAATCAGGTGTCCTGGCCGACGTCGAAATCTACGTCAACGCCCGGTTCGGCTACGAAGTTGCCACCCAGGCGTCCTTCGAGGACGGCATCGTCAGCATCGGCGGGGACAAGGGACCCTACACCCGCAGCGCCGGGCGCTGGGGAGGCAACGTCACGCCCGGCTTCGAAGAGCGCTTCGGCGCCGCATACGACGTCGAAATCCAGGCCTGGGTGGACGCGGCACTTGAGGGCGGCATCGGCGGCCCCACCGCCTGGGACGGGTACGCGACGGCTGCCTGCTGCGAAGCCGGCGTCGAGGCGCAGAAGAACGGCGAAAAGGTTGCCGTCAAGCTCGCGGCCAAGCCGGACCTCTACAACTAGTCCTTCGACCGCCACGCCAACTGATCCACAATGGAGTGTTTTTGTGAAAATCGCCCTTGACCCCACGCCGTACCACCACTCGCACACCCTGCTTGAATTTCCGAAGGTGGTGGCGGACCTCGGCTACAAGTACCTGCAGATGACTCCGCACCAGGACCTGATTCCGTTTTACAACCACCCCAAAGCGGATGATGAACTGGTGGGCCAGCTCCGGAAGGCCTGCCGGGACGCGGACATTGAGATTGCCTCCGTGCTGCCGGTCCTGCGCTGGTCCGGGCCCGACGAGGACGCGCGGGAAGCCGCGGTGCGGTACTGGAAGCGTGCCATCCAGATCACCGTGGACCTCGGCGTCAGCACCATGAACACCGAGTTCAGCGGCCGGCCGGAAAAGGCCGAGGAATCCGAGAGGGCGTTTTACCGCTCCATGGAGGAACTGCTGCCGATCATCGAACGGGAAGGCATCGATCTGCTGATCGACCCACACCCGGACGACTTCGTTGAGGAAGGCCTGGCCGCGATCCGGGTGATCCGGGGCCTGAACTCCAAAAATGTGGGCCTGGTGTACGTGGCGTCGCACAGCTTCCACATGAAGGACGCGCCCCTGGAAATCATGCGGGCAGCGGGCGACAAGCTCCGCCTGGTCCACGTCGCCGACACCATGGACCACCACGCCTCGCACGGGCTGCGATACATCACCAACCCACCCGGAAACCCGGTCCGGGTGCACCAGCACCTTAAAGTGGGCGACGGCGACGTCAACTGGGACGAGTTCTTCGGCGGCCTGAAGGAAATCGGCTTCCTCGACCGGGACGATACCGTGATGGTCTCCAGTGTCTTTGCGGAGGACGACCACGCGGATGAGGTCTCCCGCTACCAGCTGGACACCATCAACCAGTACATCCAAAAGGTGAGCGTATGACGTCCCCCATCCCCGTGGAGACCACAACCAAACAGCCCGGCAACCACAAGCGGGCGCTCCGGACGGTCACCATCATCTCCACCTTCGGCGGCCTGCTGTTCGGCTACGACACCGGCGTGATCAACGGCGCGTTGCCATACATGCAGGAGGACCTGGGCCTGACGCCGCTGACCGAAGGGCTGGTCACCTCTTCCCTGCTGTTCGGCGCCGCCTTCGGTGCGCTGCTGGGCGGCCGGCTGGCGGACCGGAACGGCCGCCGCAAGATGATCATGGTCCTGGCCGTGGTATTCCTCATCGGCACCCTGGCCTGCACCTTCTCGCCCACCACCGAGGTGATGATCGCGGCCAGGTTCATCCTGGGCCTGGCGGTGGGCGGAGCGTCTGTCACGGTACCCGTCTACCTGGCCGAAGTCTCGCCAAGTGACCGGCGCGGGCGGATCGTCACGCAGAACGAGTTGATGATCGTCACGGGCCAGTTGCTGGCGTTCATCTTCAACGCCTACCTGGGTAACACCTTCGGGGAAGCCGGCGGCATCTGGCGCTGGATGCTGGTCATTGCCACCCTGCCCGCCATCGCGCTGTGGATCGGCATGAACTTTATGCCGGAAAGCCCACGCTGGCTGGCTTCCATGGGCAGCTTCGGGGAGACCCTCAGCGTGTTGCAGCGCATCAGGTCCCAAGCCGAGGCCCGGGCGGAGTTCGAAGAGGTCAAAGCCATGGCTGTGGAGGACTACAAGTCCAAAATGGGCACGTGGAAGGACCTGGGTATTCCCTGGCTGCGCCGCATCTTTTTTGTGGGCCTGGGCCTGGCAGTGATCCAGCAGATCACCGGCGTGAACTCCATCATGTATTACGGCACACAGATCCTGGCGCAGTCGGGCTTCGGCCGTGAAGCCGCGCTGACGGCGAACATCGCAAACGGCGTGATTTCGGTCCTTGCCACGTTTGTAGGCATCTGGTTGCTGGGCCGGGTGGGACGGCGCCGCATGCTGATCACCGGACAGATAGGAACCACCGCCGCCCTGGTCCTGATCGGAGTGTTCTCGCTGATCCTGCCTGAGGGTTCCGCCCGGGGCTTTGTTATCCTGGCCCTGACGGTGACGTTCCTGGCGTTCCAGCAGGGTGCCATTTCGCCCGTAACGTGGCTAATGCTCTCGGAGATCTTCCCGCTGAAGATCCGCGGCCTCGGCATGGGAGCCTCCGCTTTCCTCCTGTGGATCGTCAACTTCCTGGTGGGCTTCGGCTTCCCCCAACTCCTTGCCGCCATCGGCTTGTCCAACACGTTTTTTGTGTTTGCGGTCCTGGGGGTCGGTGCGATCGCATTTGCCGCCAGGTACGTTCCGGAAACCAAGGACAAGAGCCTCGAGGACCTGGAGCACTACTTCCGGAATCTTGTGGTGAAAGAGCGCCAGTAGCCCTTACGACTCTTTTTACAACGCAAAACGGCCGCCCGTCATCCGACGGGCGGCCGTTCTGCGTTCCGCGCCACATATGGGATAGAGCGCGCTAAAAGTATGCTTCCGAGGTCATTTTCTGCCTTCAAGCCAATTTGCTCACGTAAGTACATACTTATGTCAGTACAAACTCTTGACATGTGTGGTCCCAGTCACCATGATCAATGAAGACGGCAAGCGAACCGGTGCAAGGATGCGCCGGTCCAGCCGGAAAATCGAAGGAGATTTATCGTGAAGACGCTTTCCTGGCGTAAGGCGGCACTCATGGCTGCAGTTGTCCCCATGCTGGCCCTGAGCGCCTGTTCCAGCACCGGAGGCAAGCCGGTTGATGCGGGCAGCAATGCAGGCAGCGGCCAGGTGGCCACGACGGACCGGATCAAAATCGCACTGATCACCCACGCCGCCCCGGGTGATACCTTCTGGGACATTCTCCGCAAGGGCGCCGAAGAGGCTTCGGCAAAAGACAACGTGGAGCTGCTCTACACCTCGGACCCTGAAGGCGGCCGGCAGGCCCAGCTGATCCAGCAGGCCATCGACCAGAAGGTGGACGGCATCGCCGTGACACTGGCCAAACCGGATGCCCTCAAGGACGTCTTGAAGAAGGCCAAGGACGCGGGCATTCCCATCGTCAGCCTCAACTCCGGCGCCGACGTCTGGAAAAACCTCGGCGCGTTCACCCACTTCGGTTCGGACGAGAACCTCGCCGGCGCCGCTGTGGGAGACAAACTGAGCTCGCTGGGCGTCAAGCGACCTATCTGCGTCATCATGGAACAGGGCAACGTGGCGCTCGACTCCCGCTGCGCCGGCGTCAAGTCGAAGATCCCGGCCACGGAAAACCTCTTTGTCCAGGGCACGGACATGACCCAGGTTTCCTCCACTGTCACCGCCAAACTCCAGGCGACGCCGGACGCTGACGCCATCATCGGGCTGGGCGCCCCCTTCACCCTCACCATTGACAAGGCAGTGGAGGCGTTGAACCTCCAGGACAAGGTCAAGGTGGCTTCCTTCGACATGAACGGTGACCTGGCGCAGGCCATCATTGACGGCAAGGTGCAGTTCACCGTGGACCAGCAGCCGTGGCTGCAGGGCTACGGTGCCGTCGATGCACTCTGGCAGGCCAAGCGGGCCGGCATCCACGTCGGAGGCGGCCAGCCGGTACTGACCGGACCATCGATTGTTGACAAGGCAGCGGCTCCCGCCGTCCTCAAATTCGCCCAGGACGGCCTTCGCTAGAAGGAAACCTGCCGGGTTCCGGGGCTTCGGCCCAGGAACCCGGCTCCACTAGGAGAAACCCATGACCCAGTTAGCACTTAAACCCACACTCACCGACGAGCGCATCGCCAAGCGGAATCCGTTCCAGAGGATTTTGGGCAGGCCGGAGGTCGGCGCCCTGGTGGGGGCGATTGTCCTGTTTGTCTTCTTTGCCTCCGTATCCCAGACCTTCATCCAGCCGGCGTCCATCGCCACGATCCTCTACGGAAGCTCCACCATCGGCATCATGGCCGTGGGAGTCTCCCTGCTGATGATCGGCGGGGAGTTTGACCTGTCCACAGGCGTTGCAGTGATCAGTTCGGCACTGACCGCGTCGATGTTTTCCTGGTACTTCAGCGTCAACGTGTGGGTTGGCGTCCTGCTGGCCCTGGTTGTGTCCCTGGGTATCGGCTACATCAACGGGTGGATCCTGATGAAAACCAAACTGCCCAGCTTCATCGTGACGCTGGCGACGTTCCTGATGCTGACAGGCCTGAACCTGGGTCTGACCCGGCTGATCGGCGGGGGTGTGTCGTCCCCCTCAATTTCGACGATGGACGGGTTCGCGTCCGCGCAGGCCGTGTTTTCCTCCTCGGTGAACATTGGCGGGGTGGAAGTTAAAAACACTGTATTTATCTGGATTGTGCTGGTTGCGGTGGCGTCCTGGGTCCTGCTCCGCACCAAAGTGGGCAACTGGATCTTCGCCGTCGGGGGCGACGAAAACGCCGCCCGCGCCGTGGGTGTGCCGGTCAAAGCCACCAAGATCGGGCTGTTTATGGCCGTGGGATTCTGCGGCTGGGTGCTGGGCATGCACAATCTGTTCGCTTTCGACGCGGTGCAGTCCGGTGAGGGGGTGGGCAACGAGTTCCTCTACATCATCGCTGCGGTGATCGGCGGCTGCCTGCTGACCGGCGGGTATGGTTCGGCGGTCGGTGGCGCTGTTGGCGCGTTTATCTTCGGGATGGCGAATAAAGGCATCGTGTATGCGCAGTGGAACCCGGATTGGTTCAAGTTCTTCCTGGGGCTGATGCTGTTGCTGGCCACCATCGTGAACCTGATCGTCAAACGCCGTGCAGAGCTGAAGTAAGGACCCGGATCCATGAATGCCAACAAAATTGACCAGCAGACCCTGCTGCAGAACGAGCAGGACCCGCTCACGCACACCCCGGTGCACCTGTTGTCCCTTGACGCGGTAGGAAAAAACTACGGAAACATCGTGGCCCTTCGCGATGTCACGATGGCCGTGGACAACGGCCGGGTTACCTGCGTCCTGGGCGATAACGGTGCAGGCAAGTCAACGCTGATCAAGATCATCGCCGGCCTGCACCAGCACGACGCCGGGACATTGAAGATCATGGGGGAGGAGCGGAAGTTCACCTCCCCCCGGGATGCCCTGGACGCCGGGATCGCCACGGTCTACCAGGATCTTGCCGTGGTCCCATTGATGCCGATCTGGCGGAACTTCTTCCTCGGCTCGGAACTGACCAGCGGTTTTGGCCCCTTCAAAAGCCTGAACGTGCAACAGATGAAGGACATCACCAAAAAGGAACTCGCGGAGATGGGCATCGACCTGCGCGATGTTGAGCAGCCCATCGGTCAGCTTTCCGGCGGTGAACGCCAATGCGTGGCGATCGCCCGCGCCGTGTACTTCGGTGCGAAAGTCCTCATCCTCGACGAACCCACAGCGGCCCTGGGCGTCAAACAATCCGGTGTGGTGCTCCGCTACATCCTCCAGGCCCGCGACCGTGGGCTGGGTGTCATCTTCATTACCCACAACCCGCACCACGCGTTCCCCGTCGGAGACAGGTTCCTGCTCCTCAAGCGCGGCACCTCGATCGGCTACTACGACAAAAAAGACATCACCCTGGACGAACTCACCGCCCAGATGGCCGGCGGCGCCGAACTCGCCGAACTCGCCCACGAGCTCCAGCAGCTCGGCGGCCACAACGACATCGTCAAGGAAGTCCAGGCCGACGTCGCAGACGTCAACGAACACCGCTGACCGGACCAAAACGCACAAAAGACGGGACACAGTATGCCAATCCGCGTGGGCGTTATCGGCGCCGGCGTTATGGGCGCCGACCACATCCGGAACCTCTCCACCACCATCAGCGGGGCTGAAGTCACGTTTGTGGCCGACCTCGACGCGGTCCGCGCCGCGGAAGCTGCGCCGCCCACGGCGCGGACCACCACCGATCCCTCCGAGCTGATCAACTCCAGCGACGTGGACGCTGTGGTTGTGGCATCCCACGATTCCACCCACGCAGGCCTGGTGCTCGAATGCTTTGAGGCGATGACCCCGGTGCTCTGCGAAAAGCCGTTGGCCCCCACCCTGCTGGAAAGCCGGGACGTGGTGGCGGCAGACGACGACATTGTGGCAGCAACCGGTGCCTCGCTGCTGTCGCTGGGCTTTATGCGCCGGTTTGATCCGGGCTACGTCTTGCTTCGCGAGGCCGTGGCGGCCAGGTCGCAGGGCGAGCCGCTGATGGTCCGCTGCACCAGCCGGACCGCAGCGTCCGGGCCCGGCGCCAGCACCGAGTCGGCAATCACCAATTCGGCGATCCATGAACTTGACGTGATTCCCTGGCTGCTGGGCTCGCCGATCACTGAGGTGTCCTGGCAGGCAGGCCGCAGTTCCCGGCACAGCCCTGCCGGGCTGCGGGACCCCGCGCTGATGCTGATGCGCACCGGTGACGGGACCATGGTGACCCTGGAACTCTTCCTCAATGCGCAATACGGCTACACCACGGCATGCGAGGTCGTCTCGGAAGCCGGCACCCTGGCGCTGCCGGAACCGCCGGCCCTTGCCAGCCGCCAGGACGGCCGAACCAGCGCCGGCATCCCGGAAGACTGGCGTCCGCGGTTCGCCGATGCCTATCGGCTGCAGCTCCAGGCCTGGGTATCCGCGCTCCGCAGCGCAGAACCGCCCCCGCTTGCCACGGCCCGGGACGGCCTGAACGCGGCGCTCGTGGCCCAGGCCATGACCCGTTCCCTGCATAGCGACGGCGCCTTCACCAAGGTGTCGTATTGACCGGCCCGGCAGCACGCCGCAGGCGTCCCAAGAACGCCAAGGAGGCGACAGCATGAAAAAAATCGTTTTTGGCCTGGTAGGTGTAGGCCGGATCGGCGTTATGCACGCCACCAACATCGCCGGCCTCCAAGCCGACCTGAACCGTGAGGGAATTGCGTTGGAGCTCCGGCTGACGGACGTCGCGCAGGAACACGCCCGCGCGGTCGCCGACGGGTTGGGGGCAGAGTTTGTGCCGTCCGTGGCTGCCCTGGTCAGCTCGGGCATCCACGGGCTTGTCATCGCCACCGGCACCGGAACGCACCCGGAGCTGATCAAGGCCGGCGTGGACGCGGGCATCCCGGTTTTCTGCGAAAAGCCGGTGGCCATGAACGTCCCTGACTCGCTGCCGGTGCTGGATTACGTCCGGGAACAAGGCGGCGTGGTGCAGATTGGGCATCAGCGCCGCTTTGATGCAGGCTACCTCGCGGCGCGGCAAGCCTACCGGGACGGTGAGCTGGGCTGGATCCATTCCCTGCGCGCCGTGACCTGCGACATGGCGCCGCCGCCCGTTGATTTCCTTGCCACGTCCGGAGGGCTGTTCCGGGATGTCTCGGTCCACGACTTCGACATCCTGCGCTGGCTTACCGGCCGGGAGATCACCGAGGTTTACGCCAAGGGTTCCAACAACGGCGACCCCGCCATCGGGGCGGTGGGCGACGTGGACTCCGCGCTGACCATCGTGACGTTCGACGACGGCACCCTGGGCAGCGTCGCGGCCAGCCGCTACAACGGCGCAGGGCACGATGTCCGGTTGGAGATCCAAGGGTCAGCCGACTCAATGATGGTGGGACTGGATGGCCAGGCAGCACTGAAGTCTGCCGAAGCCGGCGTGGCTTTTCCCGCCGGTGAACCGCACCGAACCTTCGCCGACCGCTTCCATCAGGCATATCGCGCCGAAATGCTTGCGTTTGTGGACCTGGTCCTGGGCCGCAGGGAAAACCCCTGCACCCCCGAGGACGCTGTGGCCGCCTCCAGGGTGGCCGACGCAGCCCAGGAATCCCTGGCTACAGGGGCCCCGGTGCGGCTCGACACTTCCGCAGCCGTCCAGCTGTAACAGCGACACCAGCAGGCTCCCCCTAAGTCACGCTTAGGGGGAGTTTTGTGTGCCCGACGGGGACCCGGAGTGCAGCCGGGGGAGCGCGTCCACCAGCGGAGCCAGTTCCGGCACCGCCTGGGCTTCGCCGAGTGCCCGTTCCAGGGTTGCATCGTGGACGGGCCGTGCTTCGGCAAGGAGGCTGCTGCCGCTGCCGGTGAGCTCGGTGTAGATGCCCCGGCGGTCATCGTCGCACAGGATCCTGGTCAGGAGTCCCCGGTCCTCCAGCCGGTTCACCAAGCGGGTGGTGGCGCTGGGACTCAATGCCGTGGCCCGGGACAGCTGCTGCATCCGCATGTGCCAGCCGTCCTGGCGGCTCAGGGCGTCCAGGACGGTGAATTCGACAACGGACAGTTTCGATTCGGCCTGCAGGGATCGTTCCAGCTCACCTTCGATCAGGCCGTGCAGGGCCGCCAGCGTGCGCCACCCCTGCGCCCGGACCTCGACGGCGTCGTCCTTGATGCCCATGGTGTGCTCCTCGCTGCGGCCCGGAAGCTGCTGTTGTGCAGGCAAAAGTAGTTGCTTGCGCGGGATAGTTGCTTGTGCAACAATAAATACCGCGCCTGCAACTATCTTAGGCGCCTTTCCACCCAACGTACAGCTCAAAGGAGCACCGCCATGCCTGTTGGCTTGCTAGCACTCGCACTCGGAGGGTTCGGGATCGGACTCACCGAATTTGTCATCATGGGACTGCTGCCTGAGGTGGCGGCGGACTTTGCCGTCAGTGAAGCCGCAGCCGGCTGGTTCATCTCCGGCTATGCGCTGGCCGTGGTGGTGGGCGCCCTCGGACTCACAGCAGCGCTCTCGCGGTTCGACCGTAAACCGGTGCTGGCCGCCCTGCTGGTCCTGTTCATCGCCGGCAACCTGCTCTCCGCCACCGCGCCGGAATACTGGCCCATGATGGCAGGCCGGATCCTCGCGGCCCTTGCCCACGGCGCGTTCTTTGGCATCGGCGCGGTGGTGGCCGCGGACATGGTGGCCCCCACCCGGAAGGCGGCGGCCATCGCACTGATGTTCACCGGGCTGACCGCGGCCAACGTGCTTGGCGTTCCCTTCGGCACCCTGCTGGGCCAGGCTGCAGGGTGGCGGGCAACGTTCTGGTCCATCACAGGCATTGGGGTGATCGCCCTGGCCGGCATCCTGCTCCTGGTTCCCAAGACGTCAGGGGCACCGGCGGAAGCCGGCGGCCTCCGCGGGGAGCTGCAGGCCTTCCGTTCCGGCCAGGTCTGGCTGTCCATCCTGGTGACCATCCTCGGCTACGGCGGCATGTTCGGTGCCTTCACCTACATCGCCTACACGCTGACCGAGGTCTCAGGATTCGCCGCCAGCACCGTGCCGTGGCTCCTGATCGTCTTCGGAGTGGGCCTGTTTGTGGGAAACACTGTGGGCGGCCGGGCGGCCGACCGCAATGTGGACCGCACCCTTGTGGTGGTCCTGGCCGTCCTGTCCGTGGTGCTGGTGGCCTTCGCGCTGACGGCCGGCAACCAGGCACTGACCGTGGTGTCCCTGGTGCTGATGGGCGGCTTTGGCTTTGCCACGGTTCCCGGCCTGCAGATGCGCGTGATGAAGTACGCCAGCACTGCCCCCACCCTGGCCTCGGGCGCCAATATTGGCGCGTTCAACGTGGGCAACGCCCTGGGCGCTTGGCTGGGCGGGGTCACCATCAGCGCAGGGCTGGGCTACACCTCACCCATCTGGGCCGGCGCCGGCATCACCATCCTGGGGTTGGGCGTGATGGCGTTTGCAGCAGCCGCCGCCAAGCGGGGCAGCGCCAAGGGCGCGGGGGACAGTGCGGGGGAGGTTCGTGACGCCGGAGTAGTCGCCAGCGAAGCGGACGACGGCGGCCCGCACCAGGGAATCCCGCGCGACGCCGGCCAGCTGGCTGGCGGGGCCGCAGACCTGGCCGCAACCCGGCGCTGACCGGGTAGCCCGGCGGGCCCCGGCTTCAGCCTTTCTGCAGCTCGTCCGGCGGCAGCCCTCCCGGCAAAGGTTTCCCGGCGGCGGGATCCGACGAACGGCGTACCAGCAGTGCAGGCTCCAGCTTCCGGGACACGGCCGGAACGCCAACCCCGCCGGCACCATCGATCCGGTCGAGCATGGCCCGGGCCGCCAGCCGGCCGAGTTCGCCGGGGTGCTGGTCGATCGATGTCAGCCCGATCAGGGGTGACGCCGCCACCTCGATGTTGTCGCACCCCACCACTGCCATATCTTCCGGCACCCGCAGCCCCGCCCCCGCGAGTGCTTCCATTACGCCGATCGCCGTGAGGTCGTTGTGCGCGAAGACGGCCGTGGGCAGCTCGGCCCCGGTAGCCAGGAACTGCTCCATCACGGTCCGGCCACCGCGCTCGGTCATGTCGCTGTGGATCAACAGGGGCGGCAGGCCATGGTCCTTCATGGCGTGCAGGTACCCTTCGCGGCGGGCGGTGTAGGGGATCCACTCCGAGATGTCCACATGGGCGATCCGGCGGTGCCCCAACCCGTACAGGTGCTCCACGGCCATAACGCCGGACCGGAAGTCGTCTGTCATCACAGAGCCCACGCCCGGCAAGCCGAGGTCCCGGGTGATCACCACGGCATCCGTCCCGCGAAGCGCTGCTGCCAGTTCGTTCGCAGCACCCGTGTAGCCGGCCAGGATCACGCCGTCCACGCGGAGGTCAACAAAGTTCCTGACCGCTTCGATCTCGGTCCGGGGATCGGCGGATCCCACCGCCACCATCACCTGGTTGCCGCTGTCCACCAAGGCTTCGGTGATGCCGTCGTAGATGTCGGCAAAAACGGAGTTGTGCAGGTCAAGGAACAGCACTCCGAGCGTCCTGGTCCGGCGGCTGGCAAGCCGGCTGGCCAGCCTGTTCGGCGAATAGCCAAGGGCGCTGGCGCTGGCCTCAACCGCGGCCCGCCTGGCCGGCGAGACTTTGGGGGAATCCCGCATCACCAGCGAGACCAGGGCACGGCTTACCCCGGCGTCGCGCGCCACGTCCGCCATGGTCGCGGGCCGGCGGGCGCCGGAAGTCTCTTTCACAAGACTCCACTATGCCATTGCGGCCAGGTACCCCGCCGCGTCAGCAGGGGCATGGCAGGGTTCAGGCGCCGAACGGCAGCCGGGGGTCCACATCCTGCGCCGCCCAGCCCTGGCGGACCCAACCATGGTGCGGGTCATCACTGATGAGCCATTCCCGGACCGGGCCCGGACCGGCCATAACGTTGAGGTAATAGAGGTCGTAGCCGGGGGCAGCCATGGCCGGGCCGTGCCAGCCGTAAGGGACCAGCACCACGTCGCCGGTGCGGACCTCGGCGGAGACGTCGATGGGCCGCTCGTCCGAGGCGTAGACCCGCTGGTAGCCGATCGCGTCGGCGTCCGCCGGTGCTGCGGAGCCGGCCGCAACCCGGGTTTCGAAGTAGTAGATCTCCTCGAGGGACGTTTCGCCGTCCTTTTCCTCATCGTGCTTGTGCGGCGGGTAGGAGGACCAGTTGCCGGCGGGTGTGAGGACTTCGCAGACGATGAACCGGTCCGCTTCCAGGGCGGCGGGCGTGCCGAAGTTGTGCACCTGGCGTGAGCAGTTGCCGGCCCCGCGCAATTCCACGGGCGTTTCAGCCGCCGTCACCAGCCGCGTGGGGTAGCCGGCACCGGCGGGGGCTGTTGCCACGGCCACCCGGCCGCCGTCGGCCGAGGTAATGCTCACTTCCCGCGCCGTGCCGGAGTAAAGGACGTCGCTGGGGCCATGGAACACCGACCCGCGGCCGGCCAGGTCGTACTTGGTGCCGTCAACCGTGACGCTGAAGGCGCCGTTGAGGGGCACCACAATGCGTTCCTCGTCCGCCGCAGGGAGAACGACGGCGGTGCCCGCGGCCAGCGTCGCAACCTTCAGGCCAGTATGCGCCCAACCGGCAACGGGCAGGACGGAATCGGACGTGCCGATCGAAACGTCCCACGGGCCGTCGGCGGCGGTACCCAGGGGATAGACCCAGTTGGTCATGGGGATTGCTCCTAATAAATCAGCGCTGTACGAGTGTCATTTCGAAACTGTAGGAATCGGCGCGGTACACGTGGTGCCCGGTTTCAACCCGCCTGCCGGTGTCATCCACTGCGGTGCGTTCCATGGTCACCAGTGCGTGGCCGGCTTTGGTGTCCAGCATCGAGGCCTGGTATTCATTGGCGATCATGGCGCCGATCCGCTGGTTGGCCAGCCGGAAGTTGACGCCCCCGCGGCGCAGCACGGCGTAGAGGCCCTCAGCTGCCAGCAGGGCTTCGTCCATGCCCACAATGTCGTCGCGGACCCAGTTTTCCATCAGGGCCAGGGGTTTGCCCCCGACTTTCCGCAGCCTGGTGAAGTGGTAGACCTTGGAGCCGGCCGGCAGCTGGAGCGTGGCCAGGGTGGCTTCGTCCGCATCCACGTGGGAAAAGCTCAACACATCAGTGGTGGGCTTTTTGCCGTTGTTGGTGAGGTCATCAAACAGGCTGGACAGTTCCAGCGGCCGGCGGACCTGGCTGGAGACCACCTGGGTGCCGACGCCGCGTTTGCGGACCAGCAGGCCCGAGCGGACCAGTTCGTCCATGGCCTTGCGCATGGTGGGGCGCGAAAGGTTCAGTTGGGCTGCCAGGTCGATCTCGTTGTCCAGCCGGCTGCCCGGTTCGAGGATGCCGCTGTGGATGGCGGCCTCAATTCCCTGCACCACTTGGTGGTAGAGGGGCACGGGAGAGGAGCGGTCGATGCTGACACCCAGGTTGTTCGCCACGGTACGTTCCTGTTCCTTGGTTGCGGCCGGACGCCGTGCGGCGGTGGCTGCAGGCGGCTGCTTTGCCGGTATATGTTCTCTTGATAGGACATAGTTTCTTCCCTGATGGTAGCAGGGACGGACGGCGGGTCAAGGCCTGCCCTGGCGGTGACCAGGCAATTTGACCTGTCGTGACATCAGGACTTTTCCAGGACATGCCACCAGGGCGGGTTAGAGGTCCTTGCGGCAGGCAGCCTTGCTGAGTTCATACAGGCCGTTGCGGTCGCCGTCGGACAGGCCTTCCGGGGTGCCGATCTCCGGATACATCAGCTGGGCGGGGTCATCAACGTGGTCCAGGCCCATCACATGGCCCAGCTCATGCAGGATGACGGCGGTGGCGTATTTGTCGCCGTCAGGGTTGAGCAGTTCATCGGCGATCTGCGGGGCGTCAAGGTCCAGGCCTCCGGTCACAAAGGTCTTGGGGCCGCCGTCGAAACTGAAGTGGGTGCTGCCCCCGGTGCCGATCACGGGACCCTTCAGCTGCGGCGCCACCTCGGGGGTGGTCCACGCGATCAAAAGCGGTGCCCAGCGGGCGCCGTACCCGTCGGGTTGGAACGGCGGCCGCTGCGCCGACGGCTGCTCGTCAGTGGTGCCGTCGTAGACAAAAGAGATGCCGGTTGCTGCCGAAATGGTCTCGATGGCCCTCGGCACCAGCTCGGCCGCACCGTCGGGTTCGAGGTCCGTGTTGACCACATAGTGCAGAGGGCGGCAGGGGGAGTAGCCCACAGGTGTGCCGTCCCCGTTGACCAGCAGGAAATGGTAGGCATCGCTTCCGACGGCGGGCGGGGCCGGGGTGAGGAGCGGTTCGGCTGCCTCCTCGACGCCGGCAGGCGGGGCCGCAGTACTGACCTCTGCGGCCGGCGGGGCTTCGGCGTCGCCCGGCACGGCGCCTTCGCCCGGTCCCGCGCCCTGCCGGGTGCCGGGCCCGATCCGGAGGTCCAGGAACTGCTTGACCCGTGGATCGTCCAGCACCACTGCGGCCCCAAAAACGCCCGCCACGCAAAGCCCTGCGACCAGCACCAGCCGGTAGCGTGGTCGCGGCGTCCCGCTGCGGCCCGACGTGGGCTCCGCATGGCGTGGGGGCCGGCGCTGCATGGTCAGCCTTCCGTCGTTGGATGCACCAAAACTAGCCCACCACGGTGCCGAAGGCGAGCCCCAGGACGTAGGTGACGGCGGCGGCACCGAGCCCGATGCCCAGCTGGCGCAGCCCCCGGGTCAGCGGCGACGTCCCCGAAAGCAGTCCCACGATGCCACCGGTACCCAGCAGGGCAAGGCCCACCAGGGCGCCCGCCACAACCAGCGCAGCAACTCCGGTCAGGCCGAACAGGAACGGCAGGATGGGAATGATGGCCCCGGAGGCAAAGAAGCAGAAGCTGGAGAGGGCGGCGCCCCAAGCAGTGCCCACGGCCTCGTGTTGGTCCTCTTCCGCCGGCTCTTCCGGGTGCAGCGAAAGGCTCGGGTCGCAGTCGCAGGAGAGCTGTCCCATCCGCTCGGCCACCCGGTGTTGGGCTGCTTCCTGGGACATGCCGCGGGCCAGGTAGACCAGCAGGAGTTCGTTGTGTTCCAGGTCGAGCTTCGGTGCTGCAGCCAGGGTGACCTGGGTGGGCCGGGTGGCGTCAAGCAGTTCGCGCTGGGACCGGACGGAAATGAACTCGCCTGCACCCATGGACATGGCACCCGCAAGGAGCCCGGCGATGCCGCTGAGCAGCACCACGCTGCTGGCCACGCCGGATGCGGCCATGCCCATTACCAGCGAGAGGTTGCTGACCAGTCCGTCGTTGGCCCCGAAGACTGCAGCCCGGAAGGTGCCTGCCAGCCGGTTGCGGCCGCGGGTGGCCAGTCCGCGGACCACTTCCTCATGGATCTGTTCGTCAGCGGCCATGGCTTCGGTGGCGTTGGGGTCCTTGGCGTAGGGCGAGCGGCCCTCGGCCCGCTGGGCGAGTGCCAGGACAAAGACCGAACCGAAGTGGCGGGCCAGGAAGCCCAGCAGCTGGCTGCGGACCGATGCCGGCCGGGTGCGGCCCGCGTTGTCCCCGAGCAGGCCCAGCCAGTGCGCTTCGTGCCGGCCCTCCGCTTCGGCCAGGGCCAGCAGGATGGCCCGCTCCTCGCCCTGGCGGTTCTGGGCCAGGTCGCGGTAGACGGCGGCCTCGGCCCGTTCGTCGGCGAGGTACTGGCGCCAGCGCCTGATGTCGGCGGCCGACGGAACCGGGGTAACCGGGGTTTCCGGGGTGCCCGCGGGTCCGGCGGGGGCCGGTTGGTGATTGGGTGTGGCGTGCTGCGGCACGGAGGACTCCTGGGCTGGATGGGGCACGGTTTCGGCTCCATTGCCACGCCAGTTTACTGCGGATTTCCGCGGTTTTTCGGCTGGCAACCCTAGCTCCGGGGTTTCGGTCCGCCGTAACTTTTCCATCAGGTGGGGAAGCCGCCGGCACGCCAGCCGGGGACCCCTTGACCGCCCCCGGGCGTGGTGCTGAGATGAAATGGGCGGCGCGGCCGGCGCCCACCCGATGTGCCACACCGTCAATCAGTGGAGGTTCTGTGATGAGCACCAGCGGACAGCACCCGGACATGCCGCACCTCGACGCCGTGGAGGCGGACCCCGCTTACGACTATGCCGGGGAAACGCCCGCCGACGCCGCCCTGGACCCGGAAGATCCCTTCCCCGATGCGGAAGAGCCCGCGGTCCGGTCCCGGCCGGTCAACGACGCCGAAGACCGGGAGGTCCCGATGGACCCGGACGAAGTCCGCGGGGACGAGCAGGACTGACCCGGCAGGACTGCCACGTGCGGGACCAACCGGGCAGGACTGACGACGGCGGCACCTCCTTCCGCTGGGAAACAAAAGGAGGTGCCGCCGTCGTGCGACCCGGTATCAGGAGGTGGTGACCGCGTCTGCGGGCGCCGGCTCGCTGTCCTGGCCGGCGACGCGCCGCTGCCAGTTCCGCATAACGTGCGGGTCCGTGGGCCTCGTGGCCAGGGACACCACAACGTAGACGACTGCCGAGGCAACCAGCCCGTAGTAGATCGGCTCGTTGGCGTAGATGCCGTCCAGTGGAGCTTTGGCGTTGATTTCCAGGACGATCATGGTGCCGAGGGTGACCACCGAGCCGACGGCCATGGAGGCGGCGGCGGCGATCCCGGTGCCGCGCTTCCACACGAGGCCGCCGAGGATGGCCACCAGGAGCCCGCCCACCAGGATGTCGTACGCGATGGTGAGGGCCGCCACCACGTCCTTGGTGACGATGGCGATCACAATGGCGATGATGCCCAGGGTCAGGACCCAGATGCGGTTGGCCCGGACATCGTGCTCCGGGTTGTCGGTGTCGTCCGTGTTGATGTCCTTGCCGAACCAGCTGGCCACAAACGGCAGGACGTCGGCGCGGGCCACTGTCGCTGCGGCGATCAGGGCGCCGGAAGCGGTGGACATCATGGCTGCCACTGCGGCGGCCAGGACCAGTCCGCCGATGCCCACAGGGAGCAGGTTCTGGGCCACTTCCGCGTAGACGTCGTCCTTGGCGGCGATTTCGATGTTGGCGAGCGCCACGCTGGCGGCCATACCGATCAGGGCGCCGGCCACGCCGTAAAGGATGCAGTAGATGCCGGCGGTGGCACCGCCCCAGCGGGCAACGGTGGGGGTCTTGGCCGTGAAGACGCGCTGCCAGATGTCCTGGCCGATCAGCAGGCCCAGGGTGTACACCACGAAGTACGTGATGATGGTCTGGACACCGATGCCGTCGATCTGGAAGAAGCTCGCATCAACGCGGCTGCGGATGCCGTCCAGGCCGCCGGCGGCGTTCAGCGTGAAGGGCAGCATCAGGAAAAAAATGCCCACGGTCTTGATGACGAACTGGACCTGGTCCGCCAGGGTGATGGACCACATGCCGCCCACGGTGGAGTAGACCAGCACAATGGCGCCGCCGACGGCGATGGCCAAGGCCCGGTCCATGCCGAACAGCACCACAAAAATGGTGGCGTAGGCGCCGGTGGACGTGGCGCACAGCATCAGCGTGTACGCCAGCATCACGATGCCGGAGGCCTGGGTGGCCTTGCTGCCGTAGCGCAGGGTCAGCATCTGCGAGACCGTGTAGATCTTCAGCTTCTGGATGATGGGGGCAAAGAGCAGGCTCAGGAGCAGGACGCCCGCGCCGATGGCCACCACCAGCCACATGCCGGAGATGCCGAACTTGTAGCCCAGTCCCACGCCGCCCACGGTGGACGCACCGCCCAGGACCACCGCGGCCATGGTGCCGGTATAGAGGAATGGGCCGAGGCGGCGGCCGGCCACCAGGAAGTCGCTGTTGGACTTGGTGCGGGACTTGCCCCACCAGCCGAAGGCAAGCATGGCGAGTAGGTACACCACCACAATGGCGATGTTGATGACGTTTGCATCCATGTTGGCTCCTCGGAGCAGGTTGTTAAGCGGGCCGGGGCGGGGAAAGCCGGGGCGCCGCTGCTGGGGGTGCGGATGAGAGCGGAGTCGCAAATATTGCCTGATAGGCAACAAGTGTTTTCAAAAGCGTAGGCTGTGACGGCCGTAACAGTCAAGGGCGCCCTGAGGCGCCGTGGCGCGCCCGCCATGGAAGCGTCACAGTGGCAGCAGGCCATTAGTATTGCTCCAGAGTGGGGCCGGGTGGCCGGCCATGAAAGGTTCGTACATGAAGGCACTGCCAGTTGAACCGAGCAACGTTCCGGTGGCCATCGGCTCGAGGATCCGGGCGGCCCGGCAGTCCCAGCGGCTCACCATCGAACAGGTGGCCGATGCCACCGGCCTGACCAAGGGCTTCCTGAGCCGGGTTGAGCGCGACCTGACCTCCCCGTCGGTGGCCTCGCTGGTCACCCTGTGCCAGGTCCTGTCGATCTCCATCGGCGAGCTTTTTGCGGCCCCCGAGACGCACCTGACCAAGCGCAACGACGGGCCGCGGATTTCCTTGGGCGGCCAAGGCATCGTTGAGCGGCTCCTGACGGCCCGGTCCGAACGCCGCCTCCAGATCATCCAGGCCGTTATTGAGCCGCACGGCCGCGGCGAGTCCGAACTGTATGCCGTGGACTGCGACGTCGACGTGCTGCACGTGATCAGCGGCAGCATCCGGCTCATCCTGACCAATGAGGAATACGACCTCGATGCGGGGGACACCGTCACGTTCCCGGGCCGCGAGCCCCACACCTGGGTGAACCCCACCGACCAGCCGGTCGAGGTCCTCTGGGTGCTGGTCCCGGCGGCCAGCCGCTGAACAGGGACAACTCCGCGTAACGTGGTCGGGTGGACCCTAAGGATAGGCTAGCCTTAGTATGTGAACCCTAAGTCCAGCCCCGCGATCCCGCACGCCTTGAAGGGCGCCGGCATCACCGTTGCCTATGGCGGCACGGATGTTGTCCACGATGCGTCGCTGACCCTGGTGCCCGGCCAGGTCACCGCCCTGGTGGGCCCCAACGGCAGCGGCAAGTCAACCCTGCTGCGCACGCTGGCCCGCCTGCAGGACCCCAGGACCGGGACGCTGACCCTGGGCGGGAGCCCCGGTGACGAAGCCGCCGACGCACTCTCCCTCTCGGCGCGCGAGTTCGCCCGCCACGTGGCCCTCCTGACCCAAAGCCGGCCCACGCCCGCCGGCCTGAGCGTTCGCGACGTTGTCGAGTTCGGCCGCTACCCGCACCGCGGCCGCTGGGGCAAGGCCGATCCGGCCGGTGCCGCCGTCGTGAATAAGTGCCTGGCCCTGACCGGCACCGGCGGAGTGGCGGACCGCGGCGTTGACCAGCTCTCCGGCGGCCAGCTGCAGCGCGTCTGGCTGGCCAGCTGCCTGGCGCAGGAAACCGGCGTGCTGCTGCTGGACGAACCCACCACCTACCTGGACCTCCGCTACCAGGTGGAACTCCTGGACCTCATCCGGGACCTCGCCGACCAGCAGGACATCGCCGTGGGCGTGGTCCTGCACGATCTTGACCAGGCCGCGGCGCTCGCCGACCGGGTCGTATTACTGGGCCAGGGGCGTGTCATTGCGTCCGGCACACCAGCCTCCGTTCTCACCTCCGCGCTTCTGAGCGGGGTCTACGGAATCCGGATCGAGGTCGACACCGATCCAAGCACCGGCCGGTTGCGCACCCGCGCCATCGGCAAGCACCACACCCGTACCGAAAGACTGGTTACATCCCCATGAAGAAGCCAATCCTGGCCTCCGCCGCTGTTGCAGCGGCGCTGGCCCTCTCCGCCTGTGGAACCACGGAACCTGCCGACAACCCCTCGGCCTCCGGAGCCGGCATCGAGCTGACCGACGCCAGCGGCACCACCATCACCCTCGACGCCCCCGCCACCAAAGTGGTGGGCACCGAATGGAACGTCGTGGAAAACCTCGTCTCCCTCGGCGTTGACCCCGTAGGTGTTGCCGATGTCCCCGGCTACAGCGCCTGGGCCGCCGCCGTTCCCCTCGACAACGAGCCCAAGGACATCGGCACCCGCGGTGAGCCCAGCGTGGACACCGTCGCGTCCCTGGCGCCCGACCTGATCGTGGCCACCACCGACCTGCCTGCCGCCGCCGTCGAGCAGCTGCGCAAGATCGCCCCGGTCCTGCAGGTCCGCTCCGCCAACGGCGAAGGCCAGATCGCCCAGATGAACACCAACCTGGACCTGATCGCCAAGGCCACCGGCACGGAGGACAAAGCCACCGGGGTCAAGGCAGCATTCGACGACGCCGTGGCCAAGGGCCGCGAAACGCTCGCGGCCGCAGGGCTCGCCGGAGCCAAGGTCGCCTTCGCTGACGGCTACGCCCAGGGCAACCAGGTAGGCATCCGGCCCTACACCAAGGGCTCCCTGATCGGCGACGTCACCGCGGAACTGGGCCTCGACAATGCGTGGACCCTGGAAGGCGACAAGGACTATGGCCTGGCATCCACCGATGTCGAAGGCCTGACCAGCCTCAGCGACGTTGAATTCCTCTACATCACCAACAAGGTGGACGGCGACCCGTTCGCCGACGTCCTCGGCGCCAACCCGATCTGGCAGTCCCTGCCGTTCGTCACCGCCGGCAACGTCCACCGCCTGTCCGACGGCATCTGGATGTTCGGTGGCCCGGCGTCCATGACGGCCTACGTCGATGCTGCCATTACGGCCCTTACCAAGTGATCGCATGAGCGCCGCTGTTACCGCCGAGGCGCCCGTCCGGCTGCGCTCCGGCGGTAACGGGGCCGTGGCCGGGGTCCTGGCCGGCGCGCTGGCCCTGTGCGCAGCGCTCGCGTTGATCGACCTCACCCAGGGCACCGCGGCCGTTGGTCCGGTGGAACTCTGGAACGTGTTCCTGGGCTCGGCGGACCAGGATTCGGCCGCCGTGGTGATGGCCTCGCGGCTCCCGCGGATGCTGGCAGGCATCGTTGTGGGCCTGGCCCTGGGCGTGGCCGGCGCCGCCCTGCAGTCCATCAGCCGCAACGTCCTGGCCTCGCCGGACACGCTGGCGGTCAACGCCGGCGCCTACTTTGCCCTGGGCATCGCCTCCGTCACCGGCTTCAGCCTCCCGCTGCTGGCATCCTCTGCAGTGGCTTTTGTTGGCGGCCTGGCAGCCGCCGCAGTGGTCCTGGGCCTCTCGGGGCTGGGAACCGGTGCGCTGCGGCTGGTCCTGGCCGGCAGCGCCCTGGCCCTGGGCCTCGGCTCCATGACGTCCGCCCTGCTCCTGCTGTATCCGCAGGCCACCGAAGGCCTCTACCAGTGGGGCCAGGGCAGCATCAGCCAGGGCGGCACCTCCGGCGTGGTCCAGGTGGCGCCGCTGCTGGTGGTCGGCCTGGCCGGGCTGCTCCTGCTGGGCCGGCGCATGGACGCGCTGGGCCTGGGGGACGACGCCGCCCGGAGCCTGGGCGTCAACGTCCGGTCCACGCGGGTTGGCGCAGTCCTGCTCGCCGTCCTGTTGTCGGCCGCGGCCGTCACCCTGGCCGGGCCCATCGGTTTTGTGGGGCTGTGCGCGCCTGCCCTGGTCCGGCCCCTGGCCAACCGGGTCCAGCGGCTGGGCCGGGCTGTTTTTTTCCTGCCCCTTGCCGGCCTGATGGGCGCCAACCTGATCCTCGCCTCGGACGTTGCGCTCCGCGCGGTGGTGGGCGCCGACGCATCGGTGCGGGTGCCCACGGGCGTCATCACCTCGCTGGTGGGGGCCGTGTTCCTGATCGTCCTGGCTTTCCGGGCCAAGGACTCCGGGTCCGTGACCCCTACGGACCACCACCCCCTGCCGCCGCGCTGGCGGTACCTGCTGACGGTCGCCGTCCTGGCTGCTGTGGCCCTGGCTGTGCTGGCAGGCTCCCTGCTGCTGGGCGATGCCAAGCTGCTGCTCGGGGATGTCCTGAACTGGCTGGCGGGGGAGAGCGGCAAAATGGTGGGCTTTGTCCTGGATACCCGGGCGCCCCGCGTGGCCGCAGCCATGGCCGCGGGAGCGGCCCTGGCCCTGGCGGGAACGCTGATCCAGTCCATCACCCGCAACCCGCTGGCCGAACCGGGCCTGCTGGGAGTCTCCGGGGGCGCCGGACTGGCCGCAGTCCTGGTGGTCTCCACCGTCCCCCTGGTCAGCCCATGGGGAATTTCCCTGGCGGCGCTGGCCGGGGCGGCGCTCGCGGCGGCCCTGGTGTTCGGGCTGGCAGCCCGGGGCGGCTACCAGCAGAACCGGCTGGTGCTGATCGGGGTGGGCGTCTCCGCCGGCACCCTGGCCTTGGTCAGCCTGGTGATTGTGCTGACGGATCCGTTCAACGCCACCAAGGCCCTCACCTGGCTGGCCGGTTCCACCTACGGTCGCACCTTCCTGGACGTCCTTCCCCTGGCCGCCGGGCTGTTGGTCTTTGTGCCGATGGCGGCGTTCCGGCACCGTGAACTGGACATCCTGAGCCTGGACGAGGACACCCCGCGGCTGCTGGGCGTCCCGCTGGCACGCGCCCGGCTGCTGTTCCTGGTGGTCAGCGTGATCCTCACGGCGCTGTCCATTGCGGCGGTGGGGGCCGTGGGGTTTGTGGGGCTGATCGCGCCGCACGCCGCCCGGGCCCTGGTGGGCCGGCGCCACACGCGGGTCCTGTTCACGGCGATCCTGCTGGGCGCCATCCTGGTGGGAGCCGCGGACGTGCTGGGCCGGACCGTCATTGCCCCCGCCCAACTGGGCGCCGGGCTGCTCACTGCCGTACTGGGCACGCCGTACTTCATCTGGCTGCTGTGGCGCTCGCGGGCCCGGCAGGCCGGCTGACGACGCCGGAAAAATCCGGCCATGGCCGGGGTGGGTGCTGCGGCACCCGCCCCGGCCATTTCCGTTTCCGGGGCTGCCGTCGTCGGACGCTTAGCCAATTTTCTGTAAACACTTGATGCCCATTAGACAACTGTGGCGTATGATGGCAATCACATCAGTCCCCAACTCCGCGAAGGAGAGCCCCTCCCATGGAAGAGCTGCGCATCGAAGCCAACGGCAACCTTGGTCCCATCGATTCATCCCGAATTCCCCGCTACGCCGGCGCCGCGACCTATGCCCGGCTGCCACGGCTGGACCAAGTGGCCAAGGCTGATGTCACCGTTGTGGGTGTTCCCTTCGACTCCGGCGTCTCCTACCGCCCCGGTGCCCGGTTCGGCGCCAACCACGTCCGCGAGGCCAGCCGGCTGCTGCGCCCGTACAACCCGGCGTGGGACGTCAGCCCCTTCGAAAACATCCAGGTGGCGGACGCCGGCGACATGGCCGTCAACCCCTTCAACATCAACGAGGCCATCGAAACGGTCCAGCAGAACGCGCTCGACCTCACCGCCGGCGGCAGCAAGCTCGTCACCCTGGGCGGGGACCACACCATCGCCCTGCCCCTGCTGCGCGCGGCTGCCGAACGCGCCGGCGGGCCCATCGCCATGCTGCACTTCGATGCGCACCTGGACACCTGGGACACCTACTTCGGCGCCGAATACACCCACGGCACCCCGTTCCGCCGCGCCGTGGAGGAAGGCATCCTGGACACGGAAGCCATCAGCCACATCGGCACCCGCGGACCCCTCTACGGCAAAAAGGACCTCGACGACGACCACCGCTTCGGCTTCGGCATCGTTACCTCCGCAGACGTCTACTACCAGGGTGTCCTGGAAACGGTGGCCAAGGTCCGCGACCGGATCGGCAACCGCCCGCTCTACATCTCGGTGGACATCGACGTCCTGGATCCCGCGCACGCCCCCGGCACCGGCACGCCCGAGGCCGGCGGCATCACCAGCCGGGAGCTCCTGGAAATCATCCGCGGCTTCCGCGGCATGAACCTGGTGGGCGCGGACGTTGTCGAGGTCGCCCCGGCGTACGACCACGCCGAAATCACCGGCGTGGCCGCAAGCCACGTGGCTTTCGAGCTGGTGACCCTGATGGCGGACAACACCGTGGCCGGCAACCGGTTCGGCGCGGAATCCGGTTACGCGGCCCAGGCGCTTGGCCGCGAACCCCGCCAGCCTGCCGGCTTCGCTGCAGCCGGCAAGGAGTAAGGCAATGGCCGACGCCGGATCCACGCTTCCAGCCGCAGGTTCAACCCCCGCCGGGGTACCAGCCGCTGTGGCGGCTGACGCTGCCGGCGTGCCACCCGGTCCGGTGCGCAACGGCGGTGACCTGGTGGTGGAAACCCTCGAAGCGTTGGGCGCCAAAACCGTCTTTGGCATCCCGGGCCAGCACGCGCTGGGCCTGTTTGATGCCATGGGCCGCGGCAACCTGCACTTCGTTTCGTCCCGAGTGGAGAACAACTCGGCGTTCGCCGCCGACGGCTACTCCCGCGCCACCGGCGAGGTGGGGGTCCTGTTCCTCTCCACCGGGCCCGGCGCGCTGACGTCACTTGCCGGGCTCCAGGAGGCATACGCCACCGGAGTGCCCATGGTGGTTGTCGCCAGCCAGATTCCGTTGGAAGGGCTCGGCGCCCGCCGCAAGGGCATGCTGCACCAGCTCGATGACCAGAAGGCCTCAGCAGCCAACGTCACCAAAAGCCAGCGGCTGATCCAGCACGCGTCAGGCATCCCGTCCGCCATCCAGGATGCCTGGACCGAGGCGATCTCCTCCCCCCAGGGTCCGGTGTGGTTGGAAATCCCGCAGAACGTGCTGCTGGACCCCATCATGGTGCCGCCTGTGGAGGACGCATTGGCACTGGCAGCCGACAACCCGCCCCGCGTGGAGCTGGTCCGGGAAGCCGTTAAATGGCTGGAAGCTGCGGAACGGCCGGCCATCATCGCCGGCGGCGGGACGCGCCGCGGCCGGGCCGAGGCCACGCTGCTGTCCCTCGCCGAAAAACTGCAGGCTCCGGTGATCTGCACGCCGGGCGGCAACGGCGCCTTCCCCTGGAACCATGACTTGTCGCTGCAGTCCTGGATCGAGGACCGGCACATGACCGACGTGCTGGAGGATGCCGATGTCCTGGTGGTCATCGGCTCATCGCTGGGCGAGGTCACCTCCAACTACTTCACGTTCGCGCCGCGGGGCCGGATCATCCAGATCGACGCGGAACCCCGGGTCCTGGAGTCCAACCGGCCCGGCCTGGGCATCCGGGCGGACGCCGGCCAGGCGCTGTCCGCCCTGGACGCCGCCTTCGACGCCGGCCGGTCCGTACCGGCAAACTGGCACGGCGCAACTCCGGCGTCGGTGGTGAAGGACGCGCTGGCCAAGGTGCGGGCCCGGCTCGAATCCCAGGACCTGGCCAAGGAACTGGGGTTTATGGCCGGTATCCGGGAGGCTGTCCCCGCGGACATGCAAACGTTCTGGGACATGACCATCTCCGCCTACTGGGGCTGGAGCTGCTGGGATGCGCGCGAGGGCCAGTTCCACTCCGCGCAGGGCGCGGGCGGACTGGGCTATGGCTTCCCGGCGGCAATCGGCGGCGCCGTGGGCCTGCAGACGCTGGGCCGGCCCGCACGGGTCCTGGCGGTATCCGGCGACGGCTCCTCGATGTACTCCATTTCCGAGCTGGCCACCGCCAAGCAGCACAACGTGCCGGTCACCTGGCTGATTGTCGACGACGGCGGCTACGGCATCCTGCGCGAGTACATGGTGGGTGCATTCGGCCAGGCCACGGCCACCGAGCTGGCCCGGCCGGACTTCGTCAAACTCGCCGAAGCGTTCGGCGTCCCGGCCCGGCGGGTTGCCCCCGGGGATGTGGGGGATGCGCTGAAGGCATCCTTCGCCGGGGACGGGCCCAACGTCGTTGTGGTTGAAACCCTGCTGAAGATGTTCGCCCCGACGCACCTGGGCGACTGACGCTCCCCACCACCCCCGCAGGACCCTTGCCGATGGCAGGGGTCCTGCGGCATTTCCGGGGCAGCCCACAATGATAGTTTCCCAAAGCAACCAAATTAAGATATGGTTGCTTGAGGCAAGCAACTAGGGAGTAATCGAGTCATGGCTGTAGCTCCGGACACGGCAGCGGATCTGGTGTACCAGATCTTCGACCTCCAGCGGGCCGTGCGCTGCATCGCCACCGCCAACGTGCGGGGGCAGGAAACAGGCGTCGCGCTCCAGGGCGTCCTGCGTTTTGTGGGGGAGGGGGAATCCCGGGCCACGCGGCTTGCCGAGCGGCTGGGCGTCAGCGCCCCGGTCCTTAGCCGGCATATCGCCGACCTCGAGGACCACGGCTTTGTGGTGCGCAGGCCGGATCCCGACGATGGGCGGGCCCAGCTTGTGGCGCTCACCCCGCAGGGGGCGGACAAGCTCCGGCGCATCGAGGAGCAACGGGCAGCAGCGCTGCAGGACCTCCTGCGTGACTGGAGCGAGGAAGACGCCGGCACCACGGCCACCACCTTGCACAAACTCACACAATCACTGAAGAACTCAGCCCGGGCAACGGCGGCCGGCACCACCATCAACACCCTTTAGGAGCAGATCCATGGCAAGCCAAACTGCCACCCAGACCAAACCGGCGGGCCAGCCGCCGTCGCCTGCCGGAGCAACCGAAGCCGCGCCGGAAATGACGCACCGGCAGATCATGGAGGCCCTCACCGGCCTCCTCGCCGCGTTCTTCACCGCGATCCTCAGCAGCACCATCGTGGCCAACGCGCTGCCCACCATCATGTCCGACCTGCACGGCACCCAGACGGACTTCGCCTGGGTCATCACCGCAGCACTGCTGGCCAACGCCGCCACCACCCCCATCTGGGGCAAGCTTGCAGACCTTTTCAACAAGAAGGTCCTGGTCCAGCTCAGCATCATCATCTTCGTTGCCGGTTCCGTGATGGCCGGTCTCTCGCAGACCATTCCGCTGCTGCTCGGCGCCCGCGTCATCCAGGGTGTGGCGATGGGTGGCCTGACCGCCCTGGCGCAGGCCATCATCGGCACCATGATCCCGCCGCGCAACCGCGGCAAATACTCCGGCTACATGGGCGCAGTGATGGCCGTTGGCACCGCCGGTGGCCCGCTGCTGGGCGGATTCATCGTGGACAGCCCGCTGGGCTGGCGCTGGACCTTCTTCGTCTGCGTGCCGCTCGCCGTCGTCGCCCTGATCCTGCTGCAGGTCACCCTCAAGATCAACCACGTCCGCCGGCACGCCAGGATCGACTGGCTCGGCTCCATCCTGCTGACCTCGGGCGTCAGCCTGCTCCTGATCTGGGTTTCCTTCGCCGGCAAGGCGGACTACTACGACTGGTTCTCCTGGCAGTCGGCCCTGATGGTGGGCGGCGGCGTGCTCCTGCTGGCCCTGCTGGTCCTGGTTGAATCCAAGGTGGAACAGCCCATCATCCCGCTCAAGATCATCTCTGAGCGGACCACCGCGCTGGCCATCATCGCCTCCGTGGCTGTTGGTGTGGCAATGTTCGGCTCCTCCACCTTCCTGGGCCAGTACTTCCAGGTGGCCCGCGGTGCCACCCCCACCGAAGCCGGCCTCCTGACCCTGCCCATGATCGCGGGCAACCTGATCGGTTCCGTGGCTTCGGGCCTGCTCATCAGCCGCACCGGCAAATGGAAGGGCTTCCTGGTAGCCGGATCCATCCTCCTGATCGGCGGCCTGGGCCTGGCCGGGACCATGGACCACACCACCGAACTCTGGCACGCAGGCGTCTTCACCGCCGTCCTGGGCCTGGGCCTCGGCATGCTGATGCAGAACCTGGTCCTGGCCGTGCAGAACACCGTCCGCGCCTCGGACATCGGAACGGCAAGCGCCTCTGTGGCCTTCTTCCGCTCCGTCGGCGGCGCCATCGGCGTCTCGGTGCTGGGCGCGGTCCTGGCCAACCGGGTCAGCGAACTCGCCTCCCAGGGACTGGCCGCGGCCGGCATCCCGGTGGCCGGCGGCGGCGCCGGCAGCAGCCTGGACCTGGCCCACATGCCCGAACCGGTCCGCGAGATCATGCGGGCGGCCTACGGCGACGCCACGGCCGAGGTCTTCCTGATCTCCGCCGGCGTCACGGTGCTGGCGCTGCTCTCCGTGCTGTTCATCAAGGAGAAGCCGCTCCGCCGCACCGTGGACATCCAGCCGGATGCCACAGCCAAGGATTCGGGCACAACGCCGGAACCCGCCGCAGCAAAGCACTGACCGCACGCGGGGGTACTCCCGTCGGATGATCTTTCCCGGGGCGGTTCCGCCCCGGGAAAGAGTTTCGTAGAGTGGGAAGGCTAAGGATGTCAGCCCCGGCTGCTACTACTTAAGCCTCCTGCTTTTCACATTCTTCCTAAGGACCCGTGGGCATGCTCCTCACCCTCATACGGCGGTTTTCCAAGCCATACACGCCGTATCTTGTGGCCGTCATTGTATTCCAGCTGGCGTCCACCATGGCTGCCCTGTACCTTCCCAGCCTGAACGCCCAGATCATCGATGAGGGCGTCACCCGCGGGGACACCGACTTCATCTGGCGGACCGGCGCCGTGATGCTCGCCGTAGCCTTTGTGCAGGTTGGCACCGCCATCGCCGGCGTGTACTTCGGGTCCAAAACGGCCATGGCAATCGGCCGCGACCTGCGCCGGGCCGTGTTCCGCAAGGTCACCAGCTTCTCCGCCAAGGACGTCAGCACCTTCGGCGCGCCCACGCTGATCACCCGCGGCACCAATGACGTCCAGCAGGTCCAGATGCTGGTGCTGATGGGCCTGAACTTCATGGTGGCCACCCCCATCATGTGCATCGGCGGCATCATCATGGCATTGCGTGAGGACCTCAACCTGTCCTGGCTGGTGTGGGTCGCAGTACCGCTCCTCACAGTGGTGGTGGGCTACCTGGTGGTCCGGCTGATGCCGCTGTTCCGCTCCATGCAGAAGAAGATCGACCGGATCAACGCTGTGCTGCGCGAACAGATCATCGGTATCCGCGTGGTCCGCGCCTTCGTCCGCGAACCCTACGAGACGGAGCGCTTCGGGGCAGCCAACAAGGAGCTCACCGACGTTTCCCTGAAAATCGGCGCCTTGTTTGTGCTGATGTTCCCCGCCATCGGCATGATCCTGCACCTGTCCACCGCCGCTGTCCTGTGGTTCGGTGGCCAGCGGGTGGACTCCGGCGATATGCAGGTGGGCGCCTTGACCGCGTTCCTGCAGTATCTGCTCCAGATCCTCGTCGCGGTGATGATGGGCACGTTTATGGCCATGATGATCCCGCGCGCCTCCGTGTGCGCGGACCGCATCGGCGAGGTGCTCGATGTCGAACCCTCCATCCACGATCCCGAACGTCCGGAAGCCCCGGCAGCGCTGGAAGGTGTGGTGGAGTACCGCAACGTCACCTTCGCCTACCCCGGTGCCGAGTCGCCGGTGTTGAGCAACGTCAGCTTCACCGCCCGGCCCGGCCAGACCATCGCCATCATCGGCTCCACCGGCTCCGGCAAGAGCTCCCTGCTGTCCCTCCTGCCGCGACTCTACGACGCCGGCGAGGGCGAGGTGCTCCTGGACGGGGTGCCCGTCAGTGCCCTGGACCGGGAGGAAATCACCAAGCGGGTGGCCCTCGTTCCGCAGCGGCCCTACCTCTTCTCCGGAACCATCGAGCACAACCTGCGCTTCGGCAAGACCGAGGCCACGGACCAGGAGCTGTGGGACGCGCTGCGCGTGGCCCAGGGCGAATTGTTTGTGCGGGAGAAAAAGAACGGGCTGGACGCCAGGATCTCCCAGGGCGGAACCAACGTTTCCGGCGGCCAGCGCCAACGGCTGTGCATCGCCCGGGCCCTGGTCACCAAACCCAGGGTCTACCTCTTCGACGATTCCTTCTCCGCACTGGACGTGGCAACGGATGCGCGGCTCCGCGCAGCCTTGAAACAGACCACCGCGGACGCCACGGTCATCATCGTCGCCCAGCGGATCTCCACCATCACCGAAGCGGACCAGATCCTGGTCCTGGACAACGGCCGGATTGTGGACCGCGGCACGCACGAGGAACTCCTGGAAACCTCACCCACCTACCAGGAAATTGTTGAATCCCAGCTGAGCGTGGAGGAAATGGCATGAGCCCCCGGAAAAAGGACTCCACCGCCGCAGACCAGGCTGCGCCGGAATCGGCCGTGACGGCCCCGGACCTGGATGACGACGATTTTGTTGAAGAGGAATTCACCCCGTCAGAGGCCGACGGGGACATGTTCGGCGGCATACCCGCCAAAAAGGCCCAGCATTTCTGGCCTTCCGCCAAGAGGCTGATGGGGCTGCTGCGCCCGGAGGCCCTTGGCATCTACCTCGTGGTGGCCCTGGTGGTGGTCGCCGTTGTCCTGAATGTCATCGCCCCCAAGATCCTGGGCCAGGCCATGGACGTGATCTTTGCCGGTGTGGTGGGCAAGCAACTGCCTGCCGGCGCCAGTAAGGACGAGTTCGTCGCGGGCCTCCGCCAGGCGGGGGACGCCAATTTCGCGGACATGGTTTCGCGGATGGAGCTGGTACCCGGGACGGGCATCAATTTCGACAAACTGACCATGCTGATCGCCATGGTCCTGCTGATGTACTTCGTGGCCAACATCTTCCTGTGGCTGCAGGGTTACGTGCTCAACGTGATCGTGATGAAGGTGATCCGCCGGCTCCGTGACGACACGGAAAAGAAGCTCAACCGGCTGCCGCTGAACTACTTCGACACCCGCCAGCGCGGCGACGTCCTCTCCCGGGTAACCAACGACGTCGACAACGTCCAGCAGGCACTCCAGCAGGCATTCGCGCAGCTGATCAACTCGCTGCTCACGGTCATCGGCATCGTCATCATGATGTTCATCGTGTCCTGGCAGCTGGCCCTGATCGCCTTGGTGGCCCTGCCCCTGTCCGGTGTGGCCGCAGGCATCATCGGCGTCCGCAGCCAGAAGCTCTTTGCCGCGCAGTGGAAAAACACCGGTGCCCTGAACGGCCAGATCGAGGAGTCCTTCTCCGGCCACGACCTGGTCCGCGTCTTCGGCCGCGACGCCGATATGCTGGCCCGCTTCGAGGAACGCAACGAAGCCCTGTACAAGGCCAGCTTCGGCGCCCAGTTCGTCTCCGGCATCATCTTCCCGGTCATGCAGTTTGTTTCCTACCTCAGCTACGTGGGCATCGCCGTGGTGGGCGGCCTCAGGGTGGCCTCCGGCTCCATGTCCCTGGGTGATGCCACCGCCTTCATCCAGTACTCCCGCGAATTCACCCAGCCGCTGGGCCAGATGGCAGGCATGGCCAACATGCTGCAGTCCGGCGTGGCCTCGGCGGAACGGGTGTTCGAGTTCCTGGACGCTGACGAGCAGGACAGCGAGACCGCCACCGAGCACCTGCCGCCAAAGACTGACGGACACGTGGACTTCAAGGACGTGACCTTCAGCTACACGGAAGACAAAAAACTCATCGAGAACCTGTCCTTCACCGCGGAGCCCGGCCATACCGTGGCCATCGTAGGTCCCACGGGTGCAGGCAAGACCACCCTGGTGAACCTGGTGATGCGCTTCTACGAGCTCAACTCCGGCGCCATCACCCTCGATGGCGTGGACATCACGCACCTCAGCCGGGCCGAGCTCCGGTCCAAGGTGGGCATGGTGCTCCAGGACGCGTGGCTGTTCGGCGGCTCCATCTACGACAACATCCGCTACGGAAACCTGGACGCCACGGAGGAAGAAGTCATCGCCGCGGCCAAAGCCACGTTTGTTGACCGGTTCGTGCGGGCGCTCCCGGACGGTTACCAAACGGTCATCGACGAGGAAGGCAACAACGTCAGTGCCGGCGAGAAGCAGCTGATCACCATTGCCCGCGCTTTTGTGGCCAACCCATCGCTGCTCATCCTCGACGAAGCCACCAGCTCCGTGGACACCCGTACCGAACTGCTGGTGCAGAAGGCCATGGCTGCGCTGCGGACGGACCGGACCAGCTTCGTTATTGCCCACCGGCTCTCCACCATCCGCGACGCCGACACCATCCTGGTGATGGAAAACGGCCGGATCGTGGAGCAGGGCAACCACAAGGTGCTGCTGGCAGCCCAGGGCGCCTACTACCGGCTGTACCAGTCGCAATTCGCAGGCTCGGACGCCGGGGAAATCCCGGTGGATGACTCGACGGCGGTGCACAGCTGAGCGCCGGCACCGCAGCCCCGGTCCGGATTGAAGTCCCGGTGCCCATGCGCTGGGGCGACATGGACGCTTACGGGCACATCAACAACGTCCAGATCGTGAGGATGCTGGAGGAGGCGCGGATCGCCGCCTTCGGCCCTCCCCGGGGAGCCGGCCAGCCAGGCGTTGACCCGCAGGTTTCCCTCTTCAACGACGTCCCGGACGGCACCATGGCGCTGGTGGTTGACCACAGGATCCGTTACGTCCGGACGCTGGAGTACCGCAACATCCCCGCCGTGGTCCAGGTATGGATCGGCGCCGTCAAGGGCGCCAGCTTTGATATCCACTACCTTGTCCTGGACCCGGTGACGGGCGAGGACTGCGTGAAGGCAAGCAGCCACCTGGCGTTTGTGGACGAGGCCACCGGCCGGGTCCAGCGACTCACTCCCGAGCAGCGGCAACGGCTGGCGCCCTACGTGCACTAGCAGCCGCACCCCCATCCCATCCACTGAAGGAGCACCATGGCAAAGAAAAAGACCTGGAAAGAAATGTCGCCGGCCAGCAAGGCCGGAACCATTGTGGTGGGTGTGGCGCAGGTGGCGCTGCTCCTGGCAGCCCAACGGGACATTTCCCGCCGCCCCGCGGAACTTATCAACGGACCCAAAGCGGCCTGGCGGCTGGCCGCGTTTGTGAACTTCATCGGGCCTACCGGCTACTTCATCTTCGGCCGGAAACGGGCTGCGGGCCTCTAAGCCAGGCGGCCGCCCTTCCGGGCGCCGGGTTACACCGGTACCCGGAAGGTAAACACCGTTCCCTCACCCAGGGTGCTGTCCACGTCGATGGAACCGCCGTGGGCTTCCACGATTGCCTTGCTGATAGGCAGGCCCAGCCCGACGCCCGGAATGGCGGTGCGGCGGACGTTGCTGGTGCGGAAGAACTTCGCAAACACCTCGGATGCGTCCTCAGGGGTCATCCCCATGCCAGTGTCCGTGACCCTGCAGGCCACGTTTCCGTCCTCCTCCACGAGGCTGACCCGGACGCTGCCGCCGTCGGGCGAGTATTTGATGGCGTTCGACACCAGGTTGTCCAGGACCTGTGAGATCCTGGCGCCATCCACGTGGGCTTCCAGGGTGTCCGGGACGTCCGCCGTCAGGACAATACCCGAGGCGGCGGCTTTGGGCAGGGCCGATGAGACGCTGCTTCGCACCAGCTCGGCCACGTTCACCGCATGGGGTGTGACAATCAGCTGCCCGTTGCGGCTGGCCAGCAGATCCGAGACCAGGGTGAGGAGCCGCTCCGAGTTCCGGCGGATGATATCGAGCATTTCGCGCTGTGACTCGTCCGGCTCGTCGAAGAGCAGCAGTTCAACGTAGCCGAGGATGGATGTCAGCGGGGTACGGAATTCATGGGAGACGCTGGAGACGAAGTCATCCTTTGCGGTGAGCGCATTGACGAGGTCTGTGACGTCACCGAACGCAATGACGGAACCGGCAAATTTGCCGTCTTCGTCCTTCATCGCGCGGGCAGTGGTCACAAAGGCCCGCTGCGCTGCTCCCTCGCCCAGCCACACGAGGTAGTCAGTGAAGGTCTCGCCGAGGACAGCGCGGCGCACCGGCCGGTCTTCCACAGGAATCAGGGTGGTCCTGTCCGCTGCGTAGACCAGGAGCTGGGACTCGTTGGGGTCTTCGATGGTGCTGGGCCGGGCCAGTTCATGGTTGGCGCGCTGCTTGCGGTTCATCAGGATGTCGTGCCCGTCTGCGTCCACGGCGAGTACGCCCAGGTGGACGGTGTCCAGGACCGTGTTGAGCAGGGCTTCCTGGCGCTGGCTGGTCCGCAGGTTGGCCTGCAAAAGCGCGTCCTTGTCCTGCAGCTCCTTTTGTTGGCGCATCATGCTGCGCGTCAGGACGCTCACGGACACACCGATACCCAGCATCATGACCGGAAGCAGCAGGGCGCGGGTCAGGCCTTGGGGCGTCACATCGCCCTTAAGGAACAGCGGCACCCAGATGATGGCAAGGGGCGCCAGGAAGGAGAGCCAGACCGACGTCTTCGGGTAGTAGCTGGAGGCGCACAGCCAGATCACCGGGAAGACCGCCAGCAGGCTGATGCCGGTCAGGCTGTCCTGGCCGCCTTCGCGGCCCACCGCGATGGAAATGAAGTCAAGCAGCGGTACGACCAGGAAGCTGGTGTACGGCAGCCGGTCCCACGGCACCAGGTAGCAGAGGGCCATGATGAGGAGCTGGGAGATGACAAAGGAGCCGAACAGCAGGTTGTCCATGGTGCCCGGGAAGAAGGCCCACACCAGGAAGACCGTCAGCAGCGTGGTGATGAACAGCGGCATCTGGCTCATGGCCACGCGGTCCGTCAGGCGGAGTTCATGGAAGGGCCGCTTGAACCGCCAAAAGCGCCCGGCGGACCATAGCTCGCGGTCAGACATGGCGGTGGGGCTTCTGGGGCAGGAGTTGCAGGACCATACAAGCAGGATATATCCGCACCGGGCTATACTTCAGACGTTGGCTGCTGAGGGGACACTATGAGTGAAGCACGTGTGGGACTTGTCATTGAGGATGATCACGATATCCGGGAACTGGTCCGCACTGTGCTGACCCAGGCCGGCTTTGAGGTGACGGTAGCCAGCACGGGCGCAGAAGGCGTCCTGGTGGCTAAAACCCTGAACCCCGACGTGATTACACTCGACCTGGGCCTGCCCGACATCGACGGTTTCGAAGTGTCGAGGCAGATCCGTGAGTTCTCGGACGCCTACATCGTGATGCTGACGGCCCGCACCGAGGAACTCGATACTTTGATCGGCCTGGAATCCGGCGCCGATGACTATCTCACCAAGCCGTTCCGGCCCCGCGAGCTCCGGGCCCGTGTTGCTGCGATGATGCGCCGGCCCAGGTCCGCAGCGGAGGCAACGGACACGTCAGCGCCTGAGGTGTCCGCCAACAACCACGTGCGGCCCGAACGGGGCAATTTCAGCCACAACGGCCTTGACCTAAGCTACGCGTCCCGGACTGTGCTGGTGGATGGGACGGAAATGAACCTGACCCGGACGGAATTCGAACTCCTGCACGCGCTGCTTGAAGCCGGCCGGACTGTCCGGACCAAGGCGGATCTGGTGCGTCGGCTGCGGGACGAGGATTACGACGTCGGAAGTTACATCAGCGAATCCGACGAACGATCCGTGGAAGTCCACATGGGCAACCTGCGCAAAAAGCTGGGCGATTCGCCGCAAAGCCCGCGCTGGCTCCAGACTGTCCGCGGTGTGGGTTACCGCCTGGCTCCCGGCGAGCACTGAGACTGCAGCCTGTGGATGGTCTGCCGGCCGCAGTGGTCGATGGGCCGCAGGAACGTCGCTGCCAGGTTTGGCAGCACCACCGCGATGTCGCCGCTCCGGGCGCCCCGCCGGATTTCGCCTTCGAGGTCCAGCGCCAGTCCTGCCAGGCGTTCCGCGCCCACCATCTGGCTGGACGTTTTGAGGCTGAGGACCGCGTCCACTGAGCCCTCGAGGTCTCCCGTGGTGAGGGCGAGCCGCAGGCGGCTTATCCGCTGGGGAAGGTATTCGATGAAGTGGCCCACAAAGACCTTGCTGTAGCCGCCGTCGTCCTCCAGCTCTTCCCGCAGCCGGTCCAGTACGGACTGGTCCACCAGTGGCCGCGGGGTGTCATCTGAGGTGCTCAAAACGGTCCTTTCCGGTGGTGATCGGCGTCGGGGAAACCAGGGAATCAACGGGGTCATTTGCTCTTCTTCAGGTTAGGTGGATGGCCTTGGCGGGTCAGGTTTTCAGCGAATAATTGTGGGTTTCTTGATAAGACTGCGGCTTTTACCCCTAATATCGAATCCAGTGCTTTCCGCACCAAAAATGGCGGCTTTTTGCTGCCGGCTGACTGGGGACAACTGCCATGATCCGATCGCTGAAAACCGTTGTTGCTGGGTTGCTTGCCGGGACGGTCCTGGTGGTGTCCGGGGTGTCCGGCATCGCGCCGGCCGCTGCGGCACCGGCTGCCCAGGTCACGCTAAGTCCGGGGTCCGGTCCTGCCGGCTCCGCGGTTACGGCGACCGGGACGGGCTTCAAAGCCTCCACCAGTGGAACCGTCACAGCGGGCGCCAGCTCATTTTCCTTCAAGACATCCGGCACAGGCTCATTCAGCACGGGGATTGTGATCCCCGCTGGAGCCACCGGCAGCCTCACAGTCACCGCCAAGACGTCGGCCACTAAAGCGTCGGCGCTGTTTGTTGTGCAGCCCGCGGTGGTGACCGAGCCGCAACCTCCTGTGATCAGCTCGGCGAAACTCCGCTTTGGTGTGGCGACTCAGGGTGGGGCCTCCGCCGGGGCGGAACTCGATGCTGTGGGCGTGCTGGCGGGGGAGAGCCCCTCCATGGTCCTGATGTACAAAGACTTCCTGCAGGCACCGCCGCTGGCCGAGCTGGATGCGGTTTCGGCCCGCGGCGCCACGGCATTGCTCACCTGGGAACCGTGGGCCTGGGGCGGCGGCGTTGAGCAGCCCGCCTTTTCCCTCGACCGGATCACCGCGGGAGATTTTGACGCCCACATCCGTGCATGGGGACAGTCGCTGGCCTCGTGGGGCAAACCGGTGATGCTGCGGTTCGCCCACGAAATGAACGGAAATTGGTACCCATGGGCTGAAGGCGTCAACAGCAACCAGGCCGGCGACTACGTGTCCGCGTGGCGGCACGTCCATGACGTGGTGGCGGCACAGGGTGCGGCGAACGTGCAATGGGTCTGGTCGCCCAACGTTCCCTACTGGGGTTCCACGGACCTTACCGGGTTGTATCCGGGAGCCGGGTACGTCGACGTTGTGGCGCTGGACGGCTACAACTGGGGGACGTCCGCCGCCTGGAGCAGTTGGGTCTCGCCGCAGGACCTGTTCAGCCCGGGTATTGCCCAGCTCCGGACGTTGGCGCCGGGCAGTCAGATACTTGTAGCGGAGACTGCAGCCAGTGAGTTGGGTGGTTCCAAAGCGGCCTGGAACAGGGACCTGGTGGCGTACCTTGCCAGTCAGCCGGACGTTATGGGATTTGTGTGGTTCCATCTGCAGAAGGAAGCGGACTGGCGGATCAACAGCAGTGAATCGTCGGCGACTGCGCTGAAAGCCGCGCTCGTGGCTCGAAGGAGCTAGCCGGCACTCGGGGATTACTGGGATTACGGGGCTCCGGACTCTGGTTGGTGATCCCCACGCAGGACCACAAGCACCATTGTGTCCGGCACGCATCAAGAACCTGGGCGCCGGAGCCCAGGATTGGCTCAAGATTGCGGCGTCAGGTCCGGGAATCCAGGAAATTCTCCAGTGTTGACTCCAGCGCTGAGCTGTCCCTGAGCTCGCATTCCCACACTGTGAGGACATCCCAGCCCGCCTCCTGGAGTTGTTTCCGCTGCTCCGCGTCCCGCTCCCGTGTCCGGGACCGCTTGGCCGCCCAGAATTCGGCGTTGGCCTTCGGTGCGTGCTGGCCCACGCGGCAGTCGTGGAAGTGCCAGAAGCAGCCGTTGACGAAGATGACCTTGCGCCGGCCTGCGAATACAAGGTCAGGCCTGCCAGGGAGCCGGACCGACCCGGACCTCCCAGGGAGACGGAACCGGTAGCCTTTGGCGTGCACCAGCCGGCGAACCAGCAACTCCGGTTTGGTGTTTTTGCCGCGGATTCTGGACATGTTCCAGCTGCGCTGCTGGGGTGAGAGCTTGTCCGACATGGCCAGTCCGTTAGGTGGTCACGGGGCTTTAGATCTCTCGTTCCGGCTGCTGGCCGAGCTGGAAATGCCTGCCGCTCACGGACGCCGGTACGATCTCGACGTAGAAGTCCTTCAGTGTTGGCACCCAGGACTGGAGGCCAAGCTCTTCCACGGGAGCCAAGTCGGCGGAGGTGTTCAGCACCCTTGCCTTGCCCCGGACCACTACGGACCAGGCTTCGTCGGAGAGGACACCGTCGGCTTCAAAAAGTACGGCGTCGTTGATGGTGAGTTGGGCGAGCTTATTGCCCGGGGCGGTCCGCAGGTAGATCTTCCTCGCGGCGGTCACGTAATTCACGGGGAAGATATCTGGTTCGCCGGCAACGGAAACCACCAGCCGCCCGTGCCTGGTGTTGTCCACCAGATGCCAGGACTGGTCGTCGGTGAGGTCCAGGACCGGATTGCCATCCTTATGTTCAAACATCATGTCCCCATTCTTCTACGACTTGTAGAAATTGGCTAGGGTTTTGATGAAATTCGAATCCAGCGCCTGGGTTGTTTTGCGGGGCCCCGCAAAAGTGAGACTCCCGTCCCGGAAGTTCTTAACGCGGCCGAAACAGGCCTGTGACCAGCCCGTATCCCGCGCTGGATAACGTCGCAGCAGACCCAATCCGGCGACGAAAGCGACGCGCAATATGACCAGCGATAAACCCAATACGCAACTGCTGGAAGCGGTGATGCCTCCTGGACCTTCCGGCGTCGGGCCTTCACCCGCGACTGAAACCGTAACGAACGCGGCCGCGCTGAATGCCACGAAAGAGAGCCTCGAGGACTATACGCTTCGGTTCGCGCCGCGGTCCTACCGGAAGTGGAGCGCCGGCGTGGTTGCGACCAGTGCGCTGGGCGGCATCGCCTACCTCGCCGACTTTTCCATCGGCGCCAACATCGGCATCGCCTACGGCACTGTGAACGCCATTTTTGGCATCGCGGTAGCTGCAATCATCATCTTCGCGACGGGCTTTCCGCTGGCGTACTACGCAGCGCGCTACAACATTGACCTGGACCTGATTACCCGCGGTTCCGGCTTTGGCTACTACGGCTCAGTGGTCACCAACATCATTTTCGCCACCTTCACCTTCATCTTCTTTGCGTTGGAGGGCTCGATCATGGCCCAGGGCCTTGAGTTGGGACTCGGTATTCCGCAATGGCTGGGGTACGCGGCATCCACGGTGATCATCATCCCGTTGGTGATTTATGGCATGAACACCCTGGCCAAGCTCCAGGTGTGGACCACGCCCTTGTGGCTGCTGCTGATGGTGGTGCCGGTGGGGTACCTGCTGATGTCACACCCTGAGAGCATCGACGGGTTCTTCGCGTACACCGGGGCGTCGGGCGACGGCGGGCCCAACCTGGCGTCCGTGATGCTGGCTGCCGGCGTGTGCCTGTCGCTCATGGCCCAGATCGCCGAGCAGATCGACTACCTCCGCTTTATGCCACCCAAAACCGCCGCGAACAAGGGCGCCTGGTGGCGGGCAGTGATTCTGGCCGGACCGGGCTGGGTCATCTTTGGGGCCATCAAGCAGATTGTGGGGATGTTCATTGCCATCTACCTGATTGCGTCGCTGGACCCGGCCGCGTCCGCGACAGCCAACGAGCCCGTGCACCAGTTCCTTGGCGTGTACCAGGAGATGATGCCGGCTTGGCTCGCCATGACCTTGGCCGTGGTGCTGGTGGTCATCTCGCAGATCAAGATCAACGTCACCAACGCCTACTCAGGCTCCCTCGCGTGGACCAACAGCTTCACCCGCATCACCAAGACGTACCCGGGGCGGATGGTTTTTGTGGTGGTCAACCTGCTGATCGCCCTGGTGCTGATGGAAGCCAACATGTTCAGCTTCCTCAACACCATCCTCGGTTTCTACGCGAACTGCGCCATGGCTTGGGTGGTCACCGTGGCGTCCGACATTGCCATCAATAAGTACCTGCTCAAGATCTCCCCGAAGGTGCCGGAGTTCCGCCGGGGCATGCTCTACGCAGTGAACCCGGTGGGATTTGTGTCCATGCTGGTTTCCGCTGGGGTGTCCATTGCGGTCTTCTTCGGAGCCTTCGGTACTGCCATCCAGCCGTTCTCGCCCATCTTTGCGGTGGGTTTGGCGTTGGTCCTCCCGCCTGTGCTGGCACTGGCCACGAAAGGCCGCTACTATCTACGCCGCACGGATGACGGCATCGATCTGCCCATGTTCGACGCCGACGGGAATCCCAGTGACGCCAAGCTCCTCTGCCACGTAACGGGCATCGAATTCGAACGGCCCGACATGGTTCGTTCTGCCAAAAATGCGCCCGACGGCGGCCCCCAGTACGTGTCCTCGCTCGCCTTGTCCACCGACAAGACAGGGGAGCTGGTGCTACCGCCGCAGAAGTAGTGGCTTAGGCCTTACCCTCAGACGACGAAAGCCGGTGCCCGTTGGGTGCCGGCTTTCGCTGGCTTGTGGAGGACTTTTCGTCGGATTGTGCTGACTCGCGTGTTTCGGCCGGGCTGCGTCCAGTGCTCAGTGTGATGGTGTTCTTAGCTGTGGATAACTTTGATCACATAACTGTGACGTGGGTTACTCTTAAGGCACTATTCGGGGGGATGACGCCGTTCTTACGATTCGGGGGATTAGCGCCCATGAGATCACCAAGCGTTGTTTGGCCCCGAGGCCTGAATCCCGGAGCCCTGACTGTGCTGGTGTGCTCGCTGCTGGTTTGGTCTCTGCTGGTGCTCGCCGGATGCGACTCCGGCGGATCTCCCGGCCAGACATCGAGTGCGTCCGTTACGGCATCGGCGGGTCCAAGCGAGTCGGCAACCTTGAGTGCCACCCCTACCCCCACGGCCACCCCGTCCGGCGCCTACAAGCCCGCGGACGCGTCCGGTCCGGCCCAAAACGTCCCAGTTCCCGTGCTTCCGGAAGTGGCAAAGACCCGGACCAAGGAAGGTCTAGAGGCGTTTACGAGGTACTGGTTTGAACTACTGAGCTACGGCTACGAGACAGGTGACGTCGCAGAAATTTCGGTCCTGACGAACCCCGTATGCGCAATGTGTCAGCAGGCTAAACAAGTTCAACAGGGATGGAATAGTGACGGGCGCTGGCTCGCGGGCGGACGGATTACTACGCCTGTAGTCAACACAACCTACCGCGAGTCGAATGGTGTTTATCAGGTTGCTGTGCAAGTTTCACAGGAAAGGCTGAGTTACTTCAATGCTGACGGTACTTTGGACAGCGAAGATCCAAAACCGGCAGATTCAGGAACTCTAGTGCTTGCCCTTTTTCGGGATGGAGCCTGGTTCGTGGATGCTGTTGAACCGATCGTGGGCTGACACGTGAATGGACACAGTCATACGCTTCTCATCGGATTTCTACTCTGCGTACTGGCCGTGCCAACAGCTGCGTACGCTGAGGATCGTCCACCTAAGGGACATTGGGGGTCAAGCGGTGCCGAGATTGTGGGCTGGGTGTTCGACCCCGGTACTGGCGGATTCATTTCCATAGCGCCCGGCGACGTTCCTACCGACCCCAACGAATACAAATACGAACTCCAATGCCACCTCGGTGGCGGCGACTTCGATACCCCCTGTCTTGCCAGGCAAATCGACTGCACCAACGGTCCGGACGGTACGGATGGCATACCCGTAACCTGGCTGTCCCGGCCCAGAGGAGTCCCCGGCGCCGTCTGGTCCTACTACTCCGGCCCCACCTGCCTTTACGATGCCCAACCCGAGGACGTGCTGCTGCGCATCGCAGCGGACATCCAGCAACAGTTCGAGAATCTGCCAGTGAACGCCGGAACGGTCGTTGCCCAACCAAGCCCGCACACACTCAGGGGTGCAGAGACGAACTTCTACGCAGAGACCACGGAACAGGCATTCGATGTAACGATGTTCGGCCAGCCGGTGCACGTGGTGGCTACTCCAGTCCAGTACACGTGGAACTACGGCGACGGTACCGTTTTCGGCCCTCAGCCATCCATGGGCGGGCCGCTCCCGCAGGACCGATGGGGCGAGGCAACCCGGACCAGTCACGCGTACATGGCCACCGGTGACTTCCAGGTTGTCCTCACCACTTCCTTCCGCGGGACGTACTCAGTGAATGCCGGCCCGGCGTTGCCCATTCCAGGCCAGGGCTTGTTCGGCGCGCCACCGCGGACCGTCAGCGTCTGGCGCTCGCTGACCAGAAACTACGCCGATGACTGCATCACAAATCCGCAGGGCCAAGGCTGCCCGGGAGTCGTCGGAACCCGCTGACCCAAGACCCGGTGCGGGCTGTGATCCCGGTCGCATCCGGAATAGCCGCTCAAGCGCGCCCGTTGGCAGAAGCAGAACAACTTAGCCTTTGAAAGGATCTGCGCATGCTGTTTTCACCTCTCACCCTCGGCGAACTTGAGCTTCCGAACCGTTTGGTTATGGCACCCCTGACCCGTGTCCGCTCCGGCGAGGCAGGCATCCCGGGCCCCCTCGTCGTCGAGCACTACCGGCAACGCGCCTCCTTGGGCCTTATCGTCAGCGAAGGTACGTACCCATCGCCCGCCGGACGGGCTTACTCGGGCCAGCCTGGGATCGTTACCGATGAGCAGATTGCCGGCTGGAAGAAGGTCACGGACGCCGTACATGCCGAAGGTGGCCGCATCTTCGCGCAGATCATGCACGGCGGCCGGGTCTCGCACGAGGCCATCACAGGTGGCCACGAGATCGTGGCTCCCAGCGCTGTTGCCATCGAGGGTGACGTCCGCACCCCTCTCGGAAAGCTCCCTTACCCCGTGCCGCACGCACTGACCACTGACGAACTTCCCCTCGTCATCCAGGAATTCGTCACCGCGTCGCTGAACGCAGTCGAAGCAGGATTCGACGGCGTGGAGCTCCACTCGGCCAACGGGTACCTGCTGCACGAATTCCTTGCACCCAACACCAACGTCCGCACGGACAGCTATGGCGGCTCGCCGGAAAACCGGGCGCGTTTCGTCATCGAGACGGCCAACGCCGTGGTGGCAGCACTCGGCGCCAACCGGGTCGGCATCCGGCTCTCCCCGGAGCACAACGTCCAGGGCACGTCCGAGGTAGACGCCGCGGACATCAGGGCCACCTACGAGGTGCTGGTGGACAGCATCGCCCCGCTCAACCTCGCGTACCTCAGCGTGCTGCACCAGGATCCGGCCGGTGAGCTGGTCCAGGATCTCCGTGCCCGCTTCGGTGGCACGTTCCTCGTCAACAGCGGTTTTGGCGTGATCACGTCGAGGGAAGAGGCTGTTTCGCTCGTGGAGGATGGCCACGCTGACGCCGTTGTTGTGGGCCGACCCGCGATCGCCAACCCGGACCTGGCCCGCCGCTGGAAGGAAGGCCTTCCGCTCAACGAACCCGACCCGTCCACGTTCTACGCAGACGGAGCCGAGGGTTACACGGATTACCCGGCCTACTCGGCGTAATCACGGCACAAGCAGCACAGGCATGACGACGGCGGCACCCAAGTTGGGTGCCGCCGTCGTTAGTGCTGGCCGGTGTGCTGTCCCGTCAGCTGATGCCGATGCCATCCGACGACTTCGGCGCATGTGTTCAAGGTGGCCCGCCGGGTATCCGTAGAGTGCCGACGGTGATGAAATTTTACCCCGCAATCCAGCCTTTTTCCAGCATTTTTGGTGTTGATCGAACCTGTTACAGCACAGCCTCGCGTCCTGTTCCTTCCATCATCACCAGGCGCCCGTCGGCGATTGAGACGAGGACGCTTTTGGGCTTGCCGCTCACTTTTGTGATGGCCTTCAGCCCGCGGTTAGTCACCTCAACCCCAACCTGCGCGCCCTTGGCCGGCAGCTCAACTGACACCTCGGACGCTATGCCGAGGATGGGGTTGGTGGACACCCCGAGGTCGCGGCGCGCCTCTTTGCCGTTGACCGTCACGGTGATGTTGGCTTCCTCGAACCCCTCCTGAAACACGATAAGCAGTTCGCGCATGATGGCCTCTTCCTCGAGCATTAAGTGCCTGTGACGGCACCTCCACTACAGCACTTTGCGGGCGGGAGCGGAATACCCTTACCGGTTGCACCATGCCGCTAAAGGCCCGGCTCCGGTGGAGCCTGCGGAGCGGGTAGGGCAAGATGTTCAGGTGACTCAACTGCCGCACGCCCCGTCCTCCGCACCGTCTGCCGCATCAGGGCCGGACTCTTCGATCCACGCCCAGATCGCCGCGGAACTGGGTGTCAAAGCCTGGCAGGTCAAGGCCGCCGTGGACCTGCTCGACGGCGGGTCAACCGTGCCGTTCATTGCCCGCTACCGCAAGGAAGCCACTGGGACGCTTGATGATACGCAGCTCCGCGAGCTGGACGAACGGCTCCGCTACCTCCGGGAACTGGCGGACCGGCGCCGGGCAATCCTGGACGCCATCGAGGCCCAGGGACAGCTGACCCCTGAATTGAAGTCAGCGGTCCTTGCCGCGGACACCAAATCCCGGCTCGAGGATATCTACCTTCCGTTCAAATCAAAGCGGCGCACCAAGGCCCAGATTGCGCGGGAGGCAGGGCTCGAGCCACTGGCTGACTCGTTGTTGAAGCGCCCGGACCTGGATCCGGAGCGCGAAGCGGCACGCTACCTGAGCTCCGAACACAGCATCGAGGATGCTTCGGCCGCGCTGGCCGGAGCCCGGGCCATCCTGGTGGAACGCGTGGCGCAGGACCCGGATCTCGCAGCCACCCTGCGCGAGCGGCTGTGGACTCAGGGCCGTATGGTGTCCCGCGTCCGGAAGGGCAAGGAATCGGATGGCCAAAAGTTCGCTGACTATTTCGACTTCACCCAGGCTCCGGCCGGCATGCCCTCCCACCGCGTGCTCGCGCTGCTGCGTGGCGAAAAAGACGGGGTGCTGGAACTGGACCTCACCGAGGCGGATCCCTCGGACGACGCCGGCCTCACCGCCGCCCGCATTCGCTATGAATCGGCGGTGGCCAAGTGCCTCGGGGTTGCCCAGCGCGGCCGGCCAGCCGACACCTGGCTGATGCAAACTGCCCAGATTGCCTGGAAATCCCGCGTGCTGTCCCGGCTCACCGCGGACCTGCGCGGCCGGATGTTTGCTGCGGCGGAGGACGAAGCAGTCCGTGTATTCGCCGCAAACCTGCGCGACGTCCTGTTGGCGGCACCTGCAGGGAACCGCGCCACCCTTGGGCTTGACCCTGGCCTGCGGACCGGCGTCAAAGTCGCGGTGGTGGACGGGACCGGCAAGGTGGTGGCTACCGACACGATCTACCCCCATGCCCCCGCCCGGAAGTGGGATGAGTCCCTTGCCGCCCTGGTCCGTTTGGCGCGGCAGCACTCCGTCGAGCTGATAGCGATCGGCAACGGGACGGCATCCCGTGAAACAGACAAGCTGGCGGCCGAGCTGATCAAGCAGCTGCCGGACGTGGACCGGACACCTCAGAAACTCGTGGTTTCCGAGGCCGGCGCCTCCGTCTACTCGGCCTCCGCGCTGGCCGCTGCCGAGTTGCCGGGTATGGATGTTTCCCTTCGCGGCGCCGTGTCCATTGCGAGGCGGCTCCAGGACCCACTGGCCGAGTTGGTCAAGATTGACCCCAAATCCATTGGCGTGGGCCAGTACCAGCACGACGTGACTGCCTCGAAACTGGACCGCAGCCTCGACGCGGTAGTGGAGGACTGCGTTAACGCGGTGGGCGTGGACGTCAACACGGCCTCGCCTGCGCTTTTGGCCAGGGTGGCCGGCGTGGGGCCTTTGCTGAGCGAAAACATTGTGGCATTCCGTAACGAAAACGGACCCTTTGCCCGCCGTGCGGATCTGAAGAAGGTTCCACGATTGGGTGCCAAAGCGTTCGAACAGTGCGCAGGCTTCCTGCGGATCACGGGTGGCAAAGAGCCGCTGGATGCCTCAAGTGTCCACCCGGAGGCGTATTCGGTGGCCCGCAAAATCCTGGTGGCTGCCGGGTCGGCTCCCGCTTCTGCCCTGGATCCGCGGGACTTTGTGGACGACGCGTTTGGCCTGCCCACCGTTCAAGACATCCTCGCTGAGCTGGACAAGCCCGGCCGGGACCCACGGCCCGCCTTCGCGGCAGCCACGTTTTCCGAAGGGATTGAGAAGATCTCCGACCTTCGTCCCGGGATGGTGCTGGAGGGAACCGTCACCAACGTTGCGGCGTTCGGTGCATTCGTGGATGTCGGTGTCCACCAGGACGGGCTGGTCCATGTCTCGGCCCTGGCCAACAGGTTTGTGTCCGACCCCCGCGAAGTGGTCAAATCCGGGCAGGTGGTCCGCGTCAAAGTCTTGGAGGCTGACCCGGAGCGGAAGCGGATCTCCCTGACATTAAGGCTCGACGACGAACCGTCCGCCGGCGGTCACCGGCCCGGCCGTCCTGCTGGTCCCGGCCGCCGGGCAAAGGACGGCGCGGAGGCGTCGGGGACCGGATCGGCCCGACCTGACCGAAGCGGGTCAAACAAGCGCAGCCGTGGGCAGCACAAGGATACGAGCGGTCCGGAAGGTACAGCAAGCGCTAAGCCGCTTCCCCGCCGGCAGGTACCTGCGAGGCCTTCGCAGGCTGCAGCTGCTGACACCGCCATGGCGGAAGCACTCCGCAAAGCAGGGCTGGGCAATTAGCTGCCGCTTGTTGTCCTCTGGACCGGCCCGGCGGCAGCTGCACTGAGCAAGCGCGGCCGCCCGAACTGTGTGTGGACGCCGGGTGAGTACAGCACTGATTCGGGTGGCCCGGAAACACCCAGTCCTGCTGCGGACACCAGGGAATCTGAGATCAAACCGGCTTTTGCTCGATACAAAGGCCAAGGCCTATGCGTATTGGGAACATAAAATGACTTACCCCTGAACGCACTGTGCATGCCGAACCGAGCCGTGAGATGGATGGACAGCGGATCGTCGGCCACTTCACTGCGGAGCGGCTTTACGTCGAAGGTGCTGTGGGCGGCGTCTTGGCCGAACCGGCGGACCGTGTATCCCCTGGCGCCCTGATCTGTCCCCGCACCCCGGTAACCGATACGGGACCAGACGTATGGGACTCCTGCGGCTCTGGCCGCGATCACAACGGCGAGGCGGTCGGCATCGAGGCTGCGGAAAACTACGCCCCGGACCCCGTCCGGCCCCCGGGAGTACAGGCGGACGTTGACTTCGTTGAAGCTTCCGAAATACGGGATCCCGGGACCGCTGCCCAGTCCCGCCTGCCGCATCCGGAAACCAATAAGGCCCACCCAGGCGCTGCCGTCAAAAGTGTCCGGCCGCACCCCGGCTGGCATGTGGAGGCCGGCCGCTGATTCCGGTATCCGCCAGTGCAGGAAGACCGCGTCCTCCCAACGCTGATCCATGATGGGGAAACCCGACAGCGGTGGCGGGCTTGGCCAGCCGGTCTCGTCAGCAGTGTTCACCGTCTCTGCCATACGAAGCTCCAGGCGGAGCCCACCTTAGTTCAGCGGCCGGGTGCCGGCGGGGAGTTGGCCGTTGGCCAGGAGTTCCGCTGCAGCATCGGCCAGAGCAGTCAAGGCCACCCGCTGGGTCCAGGGACCATAGGAGATCCGTGAGATGCCCAGTTCCTGCAGTTTTGCGGGTGCAAGGGAGCCGGGCACATTGATGACCGAGACCTTGTTCCATCCGATGCCGGATACCAAAGCATTGACTGTTGCCTCATCAAGAAGGCCGGGAACAAAAACGTTGGTGGCGCCGGCTTCAAGATACGCTTTTCCGCGCTCAATGGCGTCAGCCAGGACATCCGCAGGGTCACGGTCTGCAGCCTTCAGGAAGGCATCGGTCCGGGCGTTAAGCACAAAGTCGACGCCTTCGGCGGCACCTACTTTGACGACAGCGGACATCTGTTCCACGGCGTCGGCCAGCGGGCGCATCTGGTCCTCGATGTTTGCCCCCACGATGCCCACACCGATGGCCCGCCGGGCTGTTTCACCCGGGTTGCCATAGCCGGACTCAAGATCTGCAGAAACCGGCAAGTGGGTAGCCGCCGCGATGCGGCCAACCGCCGTGATCATTTCGTCGACCGGGATGTTTTCGCCATCCTCGTAGCCCAGCGATGCGGCGATGGAGTGGCTGGCCGTAGCCAAGGCCACCGTTCCGGGAACATCCGTAATGACCTTGGCGCTGATGGCATCCCAGACGTTGACCACTTGGAGAATTTCGGCAGACTGGTGGAGTCGGAGCAGTTCAGAGGCCTTTGCGGCGGTAGTTGCAGTCATGACTGAAGCCTAGTTGATCTGCCTGCTGCCTGGCGGGGCAACGCCTGCTGCTTGCTGGCCGTTGGCTGCAATGATTCAGGCGGGGGTGGCGGCTTGAAATAGCGGTTGTGCCGTGGGCTTCGGGTTGGGTCGATATGGCGTGGCGGTATAAAGGTCGGGATGCCGCCGGCGACGGTTATGGTCCACAGCTCCTTATGGATGATGTGGTGATGATGTGAGCAGAGCAGGACACCATTGTCCGCCGCAGTGGTTCCGCCTTGGGACCAGTACGTGATGTGGTGGGCTTCGCACCATGGCGCCGGAATGGTGCAGTCAGGAAAGGCGCAACCCCGGTCGCGGGCGATGAGGGCGAGCCGTTGGGCCTGCGTGAACAGACGTGATTTCCGACCGACGTCGAGAATCTCGCCTCGGCTGCCGAGAACTACGGGGATGATGTCCGCATCGCAGGCAATCTTCCGCAAGGTGGCAGCAGCGACCGGTCCAGTGAACACAAACGCCCCAGCCCCTGTCCCGTTCGTGGAACCAACTCCGGAAGGGCTTCGCAGGGTATTCGCGTTGCTGGCCGTCGCGTCTGGGGTGGCCGTTGCCGTAGTGGCGCCCTTATTGGTGGTGCGACTATTGGTGGTGCGACGGACGCCAAAGGTTTTTCCGAAGTTTGATCCGCTGAACTGCCGGCTGGAATCGTCGCCGTCAGACCGTACCGGAAAGAGATCCTTATGGTCGATGGTCGCTATTATCTGGGGCCGGTTGCCGCCCGTTACAGGCAGGAGCGCGGTGGTCAGCCCGGCTTTGAGGCCACAGACGAGGCCATCCAGTTGTTGCTGCGGGCGCGTGCGCCGCTCAAGATTTGCTTCAGCCTCCCGCCACACGTTGGCGCTGGCACTGTTGGGAGACACGGCTTCGCTGGCGCAACCTCTGTCTGAGCTGGGGTTGTCCGGGCTGCTGTCTGTGCCGGGCGTGCTGCTTCGCGGGTTGGTGGCTGCGTTCATGACGGTGAGGAAGTGTTCGAACTGGTCCGTGGTGGCGAAGATTTCGAGGTGGTGCAGACCGTTCCGTTGTTTGCGGATGAATGCGCCCTGGGTGTGGCGCAGGGCTTCTTCTGTGGGCTCACTGCCGTCAGCGTCGATGGTTTCGGCCCACTTTTGGGCAACCCGGACCAGGACGTCCGGGTCTGATTTGCTGGCTATGCCCGTGAGATGCTGCTCCACTTGTCCGAGGATTTCAGCATTGGCGCTGTGCTGAAGCCGGTCCAAGGTGGAGGCGATGATGGTGGCGGCATACGAGGAAATTTTGGGCGCCGCCGACTCCGAGGCAGCGGTGTCCGCGGGAACATTGAGGTCCTCGGGGTCGACAGTCTCTGCCGGGATTGACGTGTTCCCGGGACAGCCGGTACCTGCCTTGGTAAAAGCCGCTGCAAGGTGCTCGAGCGGTGCCGGAAGCTGTTCTCCGGTAAGCGTTGTGGCGGGGAGGATCTGATGCGCGAGGTTGAGCCGGCGCCGGGCTTCCCTGACGGAGATCCGGAGCCGCACGCGAAGGAACTCCGCGGTGTTTCTGGTGCCGTCGTCATTCGGGGACGGTACAACCGCCCGCGGCCAGCCCGCGTCTGTTTCGTTGAGCGTTTCAACACCTTTGGCGTCCCAGCCCGTCACCCACCCTGCTTTGCCTGAGGCGCCAAGGCTGTCGCGGGCTGCTGCAACGGCCGCGGTGCGTGTCCGATCCACCGCATCGGCGGCGAGTAGTTGGAGATACTCAACGGTCCGCGAGAGGCTTTCGATGCTTCCGGCCACATCGGCTGCAGTTGCAAAGCCCACAGTAGCGAGTGCTTCGGGAGCCGCGCCCGCTGCTGCGGCGAGCACTTGGCCAAGCCGCGCCAATTCGTTGGCAAAACCAGTAGCGTCACTTTGTCGAGCCCAGCGCTCAGCCTCACTGTTAGGCACAGACCCGGACGCGGGATCACGCCAGAGTTGAGCCGCACGTGCCCGTGCCGTGGGCGTAGGAGAGGGCCAGGCCTCTTCTTTCGCCGGGGCCGCGGGCGGGGGACCAGACCACGATCCAGCCAAACGTTCCCGTGCCGCGGGTGCAGGCCGTGCCGTGGGCGCCGGCGCAGCCCAGGCCTCTTCCTCAGCCGGGGCCACGGGCGGGGGACCAGACCACGATCCAGCCGCACGTGCCCGAGCCGTGGGCGCCAGCGCAGCCCAGGCCTCTTCCTCAGCCGGGGCCGCGGGCGGGGGACCAGACCACGATCCAGCCATGCGTTCGCGTGCCGCGGGTGCAGGCCAAGCCTCTTCCTTAGCCGGGGCCGCGGGCGGGGGCGAGGGACGAACCTCGGACCAGGCACCCGGCGCAGTCTCAGCTTCAGTCCCGGGCCAGGGTGCAGGCTCAGACCCAGCCGTAGCCCCTGACCCGAAAGCCCGGCCAGGAGGCGTCATCTCTGAGTAGGGGAGCAGGGGAAAGCCGCCCCGCGCAGTCTCCGGGGACCTGGCCGGGAACGGGCGGGGCGTGACGGGGCTTGCGAGGGGAGTGCCGGCGTCGTGCGGGCCGTGGCGGAAGTCTTCAGCCCGGGGAGCAAGCGGGAGCAGCTGGGCGGTGCCGCCAATCTCGCCTGGCCATTCTCCTTGGGCTTCCATACATCAATTTTCCCAAGCGCGGGTTAAAGTTTCTCCCCAATGTTTTCGTATGTGGATAACTTTGACCTCGAAATAGGCGAAGAAACCAGCACAACCAGGCAGCTCGGCTACGGGTGCCGGACGCCGCTCCCCGTAAGGACCTCGCGGTAGCCTTCGCGGAACGAGGGGAACTCAAACTCCATGCCGCTGCCCCGCAGCAGATGGTTGCTGCAGCGCTTGTTTCCGCCGCGGGGCGGCCCCGCGTCGCCCACTGCAGGCTCGGGCAGGCCGATGTGAGTTGCCAGGAAGCTGAGGACACTCCCCAAATCTGCAGGGTCGTCATCCACGCCCACGTAAATAGGACCAGGCTCAGCGGCCATGGTGGCCAAATGGACCACTGCAGCCGCCGCATCGTCACGGTGGATCCGGTTGGTATAGCGGACCTCTTGGGGAATCACTGCCGCGCCGCTTCGGACCTGGTCGATCAACCGCGTTCGACCCGGGCCGTAAATACCGCCCAGCCGCAGTGATACAGGAGCCGTGCCCGTCCCCGCTAGCCGCGTCCTGAGCAGTTCCTCGGCTTCGACGAGGATCCGGCCGGAGAACCCACCGGGCGCCGTTGGCGTGGATTCGTCCACCCAACCACCACCCGCGTCACCGTAGACGGCAGTGGAGGATACAAAAAGCACCCGGGCCGGCCGGACGCCGTCGCGCTCCAGCGCGTCAAGCACGTTCGCCACACCGCCCAGATAGGCGGCGCGGTATGCTTCCTCTGTTGGCGAGTCGGCAGCGACGGCAATTACGACGACGGTGGTATCCGCCGGCACTGAGGGCAGACCCGGAGCCGATAGGTCAGCCGCAACACCTTCGATGGCGGCTGGAAGTTTGCCGGGTGTCCGGCGCCAGCCCACCACGCGGTGGCCGAGCGCCGCGAACCGCAGGCCCGCTTCGGTTCCGAGATCGCCGCACCCGGCCAAAAGGATGGTCACCGGTTACGGAGCCTCCACCGGGAACAGGACGCGCGGGTCCTGCAGGAGCGCCGGGTTGGCGAAGGCTGACCGGTCGATGATTTCGTTGACGGTGAAGTTCCGGCCAAACCGGCCATCCGCCAGAGTGATGGGGCGGCCCACTACTTCACCCACAGCAAACTTGGCGCCGTCCTCGAACGGGACGGCCACCGGAGTCTTGCCGGGGAATGTGTTGAACGCAGCTTCCTGCTCAGCCCGCTTGCGGGTGGGCTTCTTCACCTTCTGCTTTGGTGGTGCCTTCCGCGGCTGGCGTGACGGGCGGCGCGAGCCGTCCTCCACATAGACGGGGGAGTAGGCGTCCCCACCTGCTGCTGCGGCGGCTGCCGCAGCAGCCCGGGGCAGCGGAAGAGCGACGGTGTCGAGCGTCTGCGGATCGATGTTCTCGTGCGGGTCCCGAAGGATCCAAAGAATATCGCCCTCCGGTTCCTGCGGCAGGAATTCGTGCTTGGGCAGCGGCCAGATGTAATCCATGTCCGGGACCGCATCCGTGAAAACGGAGGAGTAAAACTTGGGTTCCTTGCGCGCCAGCTTGGAGCGGTGGCTCAGGTGGAAATCGGCGTCGCCCAGCCACCAGGGCATGGCGATCTTCTCCACATAATCAGGGTGTGCGGCCTGGGGGGCGAACTCTGTGATGTTTGCCCGGGTGTTGTCAGGGTGGCCACGTTTGGCCCACTCATCCACCATGGCCAGGCCGTAAAGTGTCAGGGCCGGAACGTGGCCCATCCACATCCGGACGGCCGGATGGGTCTGCCAGCCGTATCCGGGAATGACCAGGGCGCGGAGCGTCTGAAGCGCCTCGACACGCTGCTTGCCCAGCCGGGCGGTGTCCAGTGCTGCGGCGCTTTGCCGGAAATCGGGGTACGGAAGGAAGGTTTGCATCCATTCAGTCTGACGGCAGCGGCCGGATGTGCCAATTGCAGTGCCGAAGACCACACCTCCACAGACAAGGTGTTCACAATGTGGACCCATGCATACCGGAGGTGCCGCCGCACACTAAGATACCCGCAACACCCCGGCGTCCTGGAAGCTAATCATGACAATAACACCTGTAACTCCTGCCCCAAGCACCGCCCAAATGCTGCCGCGCTACGGGCAGATGCTTCCCCCGGAGGCCAATGGCATCCTGGTCCTGGACGAGTTCATCATCGATCCTTCGGCCGCCCGTACGGAGCAGAATGGGTTCCTGGCGGGCATGGCGGCCGTTGCACGGACGGTGCGCCGGATCGCCGCGCTGCGCGTCATCATCGCCGTGGTGGCCATCGCCAACCTGCCCCTGTTCCTGCTGTCCAGCGGCTGGTGGATCTACGGCGTGTCCCTCACCCTGGTGGTCGCAGTCCACGCAGCGGTCAGCCTCATCAACAAGCATGAGCCGCGGCTGGAGCAGGAGGCGGCGCTGGCCATGCACCTGCACCGGGAACGCAGCGCCAACTACCGCAAGGTCCGCGACGCTGTGAAGTACATGATCGACACGCCCAGCAGGATGAATGAGCACCTCTACCTGGAGCTGCTGGCCGCCAAGCGGGTGGCGCTGAACCTGGCGCACGGCACCGTGGCACTGCTGGACACGAGCGACGACGCTGCCTGGAAAGTGCGCATTGTCAGGGAGTTGCCTGCCGCCTGAGCCCGCTGCCGCAACCGGCATCCCCCGCGTCGGCCCGGGACGTCCACCCGGGTAGGACGCCGTGAGTATGGGTAGACAGCATTAAAGAACGACGCCGGCACGCCCCTTGCGGGGTTGTGCCGGCGTCGTTTGCGGTCAACGGAATTTGTCTATCGCCGACCTGTTTGGGGAGCCTTTACAGGCTGGATGTTGTGCCAGGGCCGGGGCGCCACGTCAGGGCCGCCAAGTCAGCAGCTTCAAAGAGGTCGGCACCTCAGAGAGGACTGGCTGCGCCACCGGGGTCTGAACGGGCTTCACCAGAGGCGTTGCTGTCAGGCAGGGAGTTGCAGGACCTGGCCTGCGAACACCAGGTTCGGGTCGGACACCGTGTCGAGGTTGGCGTCTGCGAGGTGCTGCCAGCCGCCTTCGATGCCGAGCTTGCCGGCCACGATGCTCAGGGTGTCGCCGGCTTCAAGGGTGTAGGTCTCGCCGCTCAAGGCAACCGGCGTGGCGTGGCGCGCCGGCGCCTCGGCAACAGGAGCCTGTGCGGGAGCCGCCTGGGCCGGGATGCTCTGCGGCTGAACGGGGGCAGCCTGAACAGGTGCTGCCTGTGCCGGAGCCGCCTGAACGGGAGCTGCCTGTACCGGTGCAGTCTGGACGGGAGCTGCCTGTGCCGGTGCGGCCGGCGCTCCGCCGCTCAGGCCCAGTTGGGATGAGCAGGACGGCCATGCGCCCCAACCCTGTGCAGCCTGGACCTTCTCGGCGACGGCAATTTGCTGCTCGCGGCTGGCGTCGGCAGCACTGCCCGTGCCGCCGTACGCGGCCCAGGTGCCGGCGCTGAACTGCAGCCCGCCGGTGTAGCCATTGCCGGTATTGGTGGCCCAGTTGCCGCCGCTCTCACACTGCGCCAGGGAGTCCCACGTGGAGGCAGGTTCGCTGGCGTTTGCGGCTGTGGTGGAAAGGGCCAGGCCCGCTGCGGAGATGGCGGCGACAGTGAGTCCACGGCGCGCGGCAGTACGGAATGCTGTGTTGTTCATGGTGGTAATGCTCCTGAAGGCCCACCAGCGCTGGCTCCGTCCCCGGAGGTTGTCGCGCCACTGCCCGCCTCTTGACGAATAGAGGTCAATTATCGGTTGCTGCCGCTGGGCAGTTCTGGTGTAGGCAGCACCGGGCACTCATTCGCCCGCCGTGCGGGCATGCATTTCACGCTAGGACATCACCTGGGCGTTATCAAATCGAGACCGATCCTGAGTGTTTGCTGGTGGTCCTCCTCCCGGACGGGCGCGAACGGCGCGGGTGCAATATCCTGACCGGATGGAAAACTTTGCGGCTGGTACCGCCATGCCCGGAACCGAAGAAACCGAATCCGACGTCCTGGTCCCGGCCCGCCTCCTCCCCGTCGCGGAACTGCACCTGCACATTGAGGGCACCCTCCAACCTGAACTGATCTTTGCCCTGGCTGAACGCAATGGCCTCGAGTTGCCCTATTCGGGCCTGGACGAGCTCCGCGAACGCTACGAATTCACGGACCTGCAGTCCTTCCTTGACCTGTACTACGCGAACATGGCCGTGCTGCGGACCGAACAGGACTTTGCGGACATGACCCGCGCTTACCTGGAGCGTGCTGCGGTCGCCGGTGTGCGGCATGCCGAGATCATGATGGATCCGCAGGCGCACCTCTCGCGCGGCGTCGCGCTCGAAACCTGTGTCAACGGTGTCGCGTCTGTCCTCGCCACCTCGGAGCAGGACTTCGGTGTCTCCACCCTGCTGATTGCCGCCTTCCTGCGTGACCTGTCCGAGGAATCCGCCCTGGAGGTCCTGGACAACCTGCTGGCGATGGGTGCGCCGATTGCCGCCATCGGCCTGGACTCCGCCGAAGTGGGAAACCCGCCAGCCAAGTTCGAGCGGCTCTACGCGAAGGCGCGCGAAGCGGGCCTTCGGCTGACGGCCCACGCAGGCGAGGAGGGCCCGGCGTCGTACATCATCGAGGCGCTGGACGTGCTGGGAGTGGAGCGCATTGACCATGGCATCCGCTGCATGGATGATCCGGACCTGGTGGAGCGCCTGGTGGATGGCCGCATCCCGTTGACGGTGTGCCCGCTGTCCAACGTCCGGCTCCGCGCCGTGGATACGCTGGCTGACCATCCGTTGCCGGCCATGCTGGCCGCAGGCCTGAACGTCTCGGTGAACTCGGACGATCCCGCGTACTTCGGTGGCTACGTGGACGACAACTTTGCCCAGCTTGAAGCCGTCTTCGCACTATCCGAATTCGACAAGGCCCGGCTGGCAGCGAACTCCATCCATTCCTCGTTCGCTTCCGAGGAGCGGAAAGCGGAACTTCTGGAAGAGCTCAATGGGGGAGAAGTCCCGCACCCGTAGTCCAGGGTTTTCCGGCGTCACCGCAGCCGCCGAATGGGATGGAAGTAGCGCCGTGTGACAGGTGGGACACGGCGCTTCGGGGCTGGCCTTGAGCGTGCCTGCATCCCGCTAAACTTGGTGCCACAGGTGTGTCCTGGGACTGCGGGGCGGCATCCGTTCCGGCACTCCGGGGTCCTGCAGCCGGCCCCATACCGAGACCTCCGCCTCACTTGACGCTATTTGGGCTTAACAGTCGGTCACGACACGCAGAATTAACCAATTTAAGTCGCGAGATGTAACGGGCTGTTGGCAAAATGCCAGAGACCGATCGCTTTTATACAAGGGGAACCATGGCCACGTCCACTGCAGAAAACACCTTCCTTCGACTCAAGACCGTGTTGGACGTCCTCACCGAAGGTGTGTGGTCCGGTGATGTGCTGAACGCGGGCCAGGTCCTCGCTGAAGCGACGGCACGCGTACCGTTCAACGATCACGAAGGTGAGCTTCTCAGCGGCGGCATTCCCCGCGGGCACAAGACGCTCACGTCTGCCACGGCCAAGCTGGTCAAGGCCGGCTGGCTGGTCAAGGGCCGCTCCGGCTGGACCATCACCGATGACGGCATGCGCGCCACCGTTGCGTACCCGGACGCCCTGACCTTCGCTACAGCGCTCGACGCCGGCGCTCCCGTTCCGGCCGGAACACCGGTTCCCGCCGCGCCGGCAGGATTCGTCCGCCGGACCACCGCAGCAGAAGCAGTTGCCGAGCCCGTTAAAAAACCCACCAAGCGCACCCCGGCCAAAAAAGCGGCTGAGGTCGTTGAGAAGGCTGCAAAGGTCATCGAGGACGCTGTCGAGCCCGTGGTCAAGGCTGTCCGCACGCGCAAGTCACCTGCCAAGGCGAAGGCCGAAGCGGTGGCGCCTGCCGCCGTCGAGCCCTTTGAAGGCCCGGACGTCGAAACCCACCCCCAGCCTGAAGCCGTGGCCGTTGCCGGCGACTTCAACACCATCCTGGGCGCCCCCGAAAACTGGGCCCCGCAGTATGACGAAGCGCAGATGGAATTCGACTTCCTGGACCAGCTGTGGAAAAAGAGTGTCGAACTGCCGGCCGGTTTCTACACCTTCAAGATCGCCCTGAACCGGTCCTGGGAAGAGAACTACGGCGCGTATGGCGCTTTCGATGGCCCCAACCACGAGCTGCACCACAACGGCGGAACTGTCAGCTTCCGGTACAACCACAGCACCCGCGACATCACCATCAACTGACCTGTCGCCCCCAGGCAGCAGCGGTTCCGCCGCAACGCGGCACCAGCGCTGCCTGGCTGAGGGGCGGGCAGAGACCTGAAAGAAGGACCGCCATGGCCGGCAACGCAGGCCCCGGCTCGGGGAACATCCGGCTGGACGCCCGGGTGTTTGGCGTGGTCCAGGGTGTGGGCTTCCGCTACCGGACCATGGGCCAGGCCGAGGAGTTGGGGCTCACCGGCGAAGCGCGGAATCTCGACGACGGTTCCGTTGCCGTGGTGGCCGAAGGGCCGGAGGCTCAGGTGCGGAAGCTTTTGGCCTGGCTCACATCCGGTCGCGCCCCCGGGAAGGTGGAGCGGGTGGAGAATGCCATCACGGCGGCCGCGGGAACATTCAGCCGGTTTCGCGCTTACTGACCGGGCCGGTACAGCTGGGCGCCCTCCCGCGGGCTGAGGCCGATGAACGCGCCCAGCTCCTCCAGGGCAGCCGGCCGGTGCGGCATGTAGTTGGTGAGTTCCGGCGACCGGACCACAACAGCCCGCCATTGCCCGCGCGAGACTGCCACATTGATGCGGTTCCGGTTCAGCAGGAACTCGGCACCGCGCGGCGCCTCCGCCACGGCCGAACACGCCATGCTCACCAGCACCACAGGCGCCTCCTGGCCCTGGAACTTGTCCACGGTACCCACCCGGACAGCCGGCAGCCCTGCATCCTCAAGATGCTTCCGGACCAGATGGACCTGGGCGTTGTAGGCAGCCACCACCAGCAGGTCCTCCTGCACCAGCGGCCTGGGGCCGGCGTCCGCGGCAGGGGTCCACTTGAGCCCGAGGTGCCGATGCGCCTGGCGGACAATTTCGGCTGCTTCCTCCGTCGAACTGGTGGTGTTGCCGCTGTGGTCCACAAAAACTGTTTCCACTCCCGGCGGCAGCCCCGCAAGGTCCCGGCCCAGTGCAGCAGGGGCCGAGTGCAGTTTCCCGTCATAGCTCAGGCGTGAGACTGCCCGGCACAGCTCCGGGTGCATCCGCCAGCTGTCGGCAAGGAAGTAGCCCAGGTTGGCCGGCAGCGTTGCATGCCCGGCGGCGAGCCAGCCCAGGGCTGACTCGTCCACCGGCTCGGGGTGGGCTCCTTGGGTCACCTGCGGCAACTGCTGCGGGTCACCCAGGAGGAGCAGCCGGGTGGCTGCAATGGACACGGCCAATGTGTTGGCAAGTGAGAACTGCCCGGCTTCGTCGATAACCAGCAGGTCCAGGGAACCCGCCGGCACTTCCTTGCCGGTCATGGTCCACGCGGTGCCGCCCACCAGGCAGCCGCCGGGAGCGGCAAGAAGTTGGGAGACGTCGCCGTCGCCCGTCAGGGTCCAGGGGACAGGGTGCGGGGCTGCGAGCTTCTTGGCCACCACGGCAGCGTCCACGCCGCCGGTGTCGATGGCCCGGCACAGCAGGTTTTCCACCACGTTGTGGGATTGTCCCACAACGCCGATCTTCCAGCCGGCCGCCACCAGTCGGCCGATGACATGAGCCCCCACGAAGGTTTTGCCGGTACCCGGCGGGCCCTGGACGGCGAGGTAGGAGCGGTCCAGATCCAGCAGCGACTCCACCATGGCTGTGGCGTAGTCGGCGGCACCGTCGGGGCCGTTGCGGACCTCCACTGGCCCCGGGAGGCTGACGAACCGTGGCGGCAGCTTGCGCAGGATGTCCAGCCCAGGTTGGGCGGGGATCGCCGGTACCGCTGCCCCCACGCTCCGGGCGATGGTGGCGATGGCGGCCTCGATGCTGACGGTGGCCAAGGGCTGGTCCTCGGTGAGTGCCACCGGAAAGTGCGGATAGGCAGGCACCTTGGCCGTTTCGCGCTCGGCGATGGTGATCACCGTGTGGGCCGGATTGTCCGGCGCCGGTTCCAGTTCGAGGATCCTGGTCCCGAAGGTGAAGGCCTTGGCCAGCGGGGCCGAGTCGGGTGCGGCCATGCCGTCCGGGGCAGGATCGTTGTACAGCCGGCACCAGGCCGAGCCTGCCCGGAAATCCGAACCTTCGGTCATGGTGCCCCGCAGCTTCAGGACCCGGGTGCGCATCCGTTCCCGGGGTTTGGCCAGCGCCCAGCCCGACAATATTTCGGCAGAGGCCACTACAAACACGTTCCGTTGGTCGGACCACGCATCCACCGGTGCTTCCACCCGGTCGAAGTGCTGCCACCAGAACTGCTTGCGTTCCCGCCGGTGGTAGCCGGTGGCGGCGGCCACCATGGCGATGGCCCGTTCGTCGTCCGTCCACGGCCGGTTGTCCGGCAGGTCCGCGAGGTAGGCGCGCAGCCTGGCTTCCTCCGCGCTCTCTTCCGGCCCATCCGTGGCTGCCGGCCGTTCGGATACCGCGCGCGAGGCCGCAGCGTGCCCGGTGGCTGCCCCGGAAAGCGTGCCGCCGTCGGCAGTCGCCCCCACAGCCAGGAGCCAGTCGCGCAGCCGAAGGGTGGAGAGGCAGTCGTACTGGTTGTAGTCCGAGATGGACGCCAACACCGTGGCGGCTTCGTCCGGGTGGCCGGCATCCCGTTCGGCGCAGTAGGCGGCGTAGGCCACCACCGATGCGCCGGCGTCCTTCACGTCCCCGGAGCGGAGATTGTCGCCCATGTACAGCGGCTCGAGCTTTTTGATGGAGTAGGACGGCTCGGAAATCCGCAGCGAATGCCGGACGGTTGCGTAGAGATCCACCAGGAGCCCATCGCGAAGCCAGCCGTCCACGGTGTCTTCGCCGGCCTGGTGGGCCAGGGACAAGTGCCGGAGTGCAGTTTTTTCGTACGCCGCGTAGTGGTAGACGTGCATGTCCGGGTAGCGGGACCGGCGCTCTTCCACGTATGCCAGGAACTCAAGGAAGGCCTTCCGTTCCCCGGACCGCGAGTGCGCCCAGAACGGGCGGAACACCGGATCAGCGCCTGCAGGGGGAGCTTCGATCACGCCAAAGAGATACTCGATGCCCCAGGCGCCGGTGGCGGGGTCCTGCCAGAGGGGGTCGCCCTCGAAGTCGAAGAAAATGTCCCCGGGGCTGGGAGGTGGAAGGGTCCCGATGGTGTGCTCCGGCAGCACGGAATAGGACACCGTGTGCGCGTCGCCGTCCTTGGTGTACGTCCTGGAACCCGCCGGGGCGTCCAGTCCCAGCTGCATCCTGGCCTGTGCACGCAGCCGTGCCACGGAACCGGATGCAGCGGCCACGGGCATCGCAGCGAGCTGGTCGACGGTGGCGATGCCTTCCGCATTCAGCTTCCTGCGCCTGACCACGCTCATGCCCGCCACCATCAGCAGGTCCCGGTGCGCCTGGACCTGCTCCGCGCAGTAGTCGCACCGCCCGCAATGGACGACGCCGGGCTGCCGCCAGCGGACGGGGTCGGCACCAGACCGGTGCCGGGCAGTCAGTTCGCGGAAGCGCCGCCGTCGTTCACGGAAAACGGGCAGGAGGTCCGGCAGCGAGTGGCTGCTGCGAAGCCAGTCCGAACCCACCCGGGTGCCCAGCACCAGGGTGACAACGGGGGAAGGGTCAAGCCTCATGCCCAGCAGCTGGTCCCCGTAGGCAGCCAGCTGCAGGAGGGCCCCCACCTTGGCATGCCGGGCCAGCTTGGTGTCCCAGACTTCGTACCGCCCGGTTTTTCCCGTTCCTGCGGCATCGTTGACCAGGAAATCCGCGTAGCCCAGGAACTCGCCGTCGAAAAAGGTTGCCTGGAACACCACATCCGCCCCGGACCTGAGGGCAAGTTCGGTCTCGGCATGCCGGGCCTGGAGTTCGCCGCGAAGGTTCGGGCCCCGCTCCAGGGAATAGACTCCGGTTGCCCGGTTAGGGTCCCAGGTCCCGTACCTCGCGGTCAGGCTATCCAACACTGTCTGCTCGTGGCGGTCGCCCAGCGCGCCTGCCCTGGCCTGCATCTCGTCGGCGGGGAACACAGCTTTTTCGGCGCGGCCCAGTTTCTCGTCGAGGACGCGCAGCGTGCGGTACTCACATTCGCTGGCAGCCACCAGGTCCGTGGCGGAAAACACCAGGTCCGGCGCCGATCCGGCGTCATCAGGCTCAAGCAGAAACATGGGGCCTCCCCAGGAGTTGCAGGGCCGGTGGACGGTTCCGCCGGCCCTGCAATAAACCTAGCAACGGGGGCCGACAAAACGGCGGGTTAAGCCAGCCGGGCCGCGTTGCGGCGCTCGGCCAGGTGCCCCCACCCAACTGACTCGCAGTTGTTGTCGTTTTGAGCCCCCAAAACGACAACAACTGCGAGTCAGTTGGGCACAGCGGGGGATAGGGTGACGCTCCCCGAATCGCTGGATCCGGGTCGGCTCTGGGAGGCTGGTCCCATGACGGAAACCAGCGCTGACCACACCAACGCCTCCGGCCTGGCCCGACGGGTCCGGGCCGCGATCTGGGTGGTGCTGGCGGCCATGGTGGTTGCCGGCGTGACGTGGTATTTCGTTATGGCTGGCCAAAGCCAGGCCCACGACGTCCAGCCGGCTGCTGCCGCGCAGGTGGTGCGCGCTGACAGCCACCGGCTCACCGCTCCCATGGAGGAGAAGGCGCAGCTGGTGGAGTTCCTGGACTTCGAATGCGAAGCGTGCCGGGGCGCCATTCCCCTGATCGAGAGCCTGAAGGCTGAATACGGGGACCGGATCACTTTCGTCCACCGCTACTACCCGCTGGCCGGGCACCGGAACTCGGTCACCTCTGCCCTCGCGGTGGAGGCCGCCGCCCAGCAGGGCAAGTACCAGGCGATGGCGGACCGGCTTTTCGAAACACAGCCCCAGTGGGGTGAAGGCAGCGAGTCCAAGGCTCCGCAGTTCCGGACGTACGCGCAGGAGCTGGGCCTGGACCTCGCCGCCTATGACGCCGCGGTTGCCTCCGACGCAACGCGGCAGCGGGTGGAACAGGACATCGCGGACGGCAAAGCGCTGGGCGTCACCGGAACGCCCACGTTTTTCCTCGACGGCAAGAAGCTCCGGCTGGATACCGAGGCGCAGTTCCGGCAACTGCTGGACGACGCCGTCCGTTGAGCAGGCAGCCCGGCCTGCGATGGCGCGGGTAGGCTCGGTCCGGTGACGGAACCTGCCTTCGAACGGTATGCCCGGGATGTCCTGGCGCCCGCCGGTATCCCCTGGTCCGTTGGTGGCGACGCTACCAACGAGGATTACGAGGGAGCGGTGGCCCAGCTGGGGGACCAGCGCTGGCGGGTCCGGACCGCCCGCATCACACCACGGAAACCGGGTGCCTTCCTGGCCTTCTGGCGCAGGGCAGCGGACGGCAGCACAGCACCGTTCCCGGCGGACGCGCAGGACGGGCTGCTGGTGCTTGTCGACGACGGCGGGCGGCGAGGCGGGTTCCGGTTCACCGCTGACCAGCTGGAGCGTCTCGGCATCACCTCATCCGCAGGGCACCCAGGCAAACGCGGCTTCCGCGTCTACCCGGCGTGGAGCGCAGACCTCAACCCGCAGGCCGCCCGGACCCAGCGGTCCCAGGCCCCGGCCTTCTTCGAACTGGACTGACCCCAGCAGCCCCAACAAGCGGCAGCACCAGCAACTCCAGCAGGCCCAACAAAACCGGCCGGTCCCCGCGAAAGGGAACCGGCCGGCGTCGTACACGTGGGGGAATTACTTGATACCGGCCCGCACCTGGGCTTCGTCATGCTCGGCGTGGGCCTTCTTGATCAGGGCAATGAACTCGGTCTCGTTCCGGATGAGGCGCTTGTACTTCTCCGGAAGGCTGCGGATCTGCTGTTCCTCGCGGCACATCTTGGCGAAGATCTTGTCGCGCTCGCCCATGTTGGTCTCGTAGTTGAGGTCCAGGTATTCGGTGGCGTGGCGCTTGGCACCGGAAACAGCGTTTTTGGCCTTGCCCTTGGGGCTGAAGATGGACGCCAGGATGGTGATGACCAGGACGCCCAGGATCACGGACAGGGACAGGCCGGTGCTGATCTCCACCACGTTCACCGGCTCGCCGTCGTTGATGAACGGCACGTTGTTCTCGTGGAGGGCGTGCAGGATGAGCTTGACGCCGATGAATCCGAGGATGGTGGCCAGGCCGTAGGAGAGGAAAATGAGGCGGTCCAGCAAGCCATCGATGAGGAAAAACAGCTGCCGGAGGCCCATCAGGGAGAACGCGGTGGCCGTAAAGACAATGAACACATTCTGGGTGAGGCCGAAGATCGCGGGGATGGAGTCGAGGGCAAACAGGATGTCCGTGGCACCGATCGCGATCATTACCAGCAGCATGGGCGTGAGGACCTTTTTGCCGTTCTCCATGGTGAACAGCTTGTCGCCGTCGTAGTGTTCCGACGCCGGCAGGAACTTCTTGGCCATCCGCACAATAAAGGAATCGGAATCGTCGTCGTGGTTGCTGGGCTTGAGCAGGTTGCCGGCGGTGATCAGCAGGATCAGGCCGAAGAGGTAAAACACCCAGGCGAAGCTGTTGATGAGGGCGGCGCCCAGGAAAATGAACCCGGTCCGCGCGATCAGGGAGAAGACAATGCCGAACAGCAGCACCTTCTGCTGGTCCGCGCGGGGCACCTTGAAGCTGGCCATGATGATGAGGAACACAAAGAGGTTGTCCACGGACAGGGCCTTCTCCGTGACGTAGCCCGCGAAATATTCCGTGCCCATGGTGGGCCCGCCGAACCAGAGGACGCCGAGGCCGAACAGCACCGCGATGCCCACATAGATGCCGGACCAGAGGGCCGATTCCTTGAGCGTGGGGGTGTGGGCCTTGCGCACGTGGAAGAAGAAATCGAAGGCCAGCAAACCGACGATTCCCACAATGGTTAAAATCCAGACAAATGGGGCTACTTCCATGCTGTGGGCCTTTCGTCGCCGTACACGCTCGGCCCGGCCGGGGGGATCCAGCGGGCCGTCTTTGCTGGTCCAAGGGTACCGTTCAGCATCCGGCCTGACGGCCCAAACGGGTCTGGACGGTATTATCCCGAGCAACGCCACAAGCCGGACCGCCCGGGTTCCCGGCACGTCCACGAAAGAAGGTCGCCCCGTTGCCCATCCGATCCCTTGCAGTGCCCGGACTGCCCTTCCCCCTCGAAGCTGCCGGCGCCGCCGCACCCGTGGCGCCCGTCGTCGTCGGCGGTGAAGTCCGGCTGACCGCAGCCCCCGGCGCTGATCTTTTCCTTGATCCGAAAGGGGCGTCGGACCCGCGGCCGGACGCCGAGCGCTGGACGGCTCCCGTCGAGGGCGACTTCCAACTGCAGGCCCACGTGGCTGCAGGCTTCGCCACCGATTTCGATTCCGGGGTACTGCTGGGCTGGTTCGACGACGACACCTGGTTCAAGGCCTGCGCCGAGCGTGACCCTTCCGGCATGACCCGTGTGGTGTCAGTGGTAACCCGTGACGGCGCATCGGATGACTGCGACAGCTGGCCCATCGACTCCACTGGGACGTACCTGCGGATCAGCCGGTTCGGGGCGGCCTTCGCCCTGCACGCATCCACCGACGCCCAGAACTGGAACATGGTGCGTTACTTCCGGCTGGGCCGGCCCGCGGCAGAACCGGTCCGGGTGGGCTTCGTGGCGCAGTCACCGGCGGGGCAGGGAACCTGGGCCACGTTCCGGGACATCCGCTTCAGCCGTTCCACCCTCGGGGCCGTCCGGGACGGCTCCTAACGCCAGGGACGACACAGGAGCCGGCCCGCCCTACGGCGCAGTCCGCACCAAGGTCCGCCGACAGCCCGTCAGGCTGATCCTCCTGCAGGGCGATGACCGGGGAAATGACGACGGCGGGACGTCCCGTGGTGTTGTGCAGGTACCGGGCCGCCACCTGGTAGATGGCCGACTTTCCGTAGCCGGTGGGCATCACGGCGAGGACATCCCTGCCGTCGGTCTGTGCGGCCATGCCGGCCAGCTGCCCGGCGTGCAGTCGGGGCAGGGAAAAATCGGCGGCGGCCAGCTTACCCGGCCCCAGGCCCGCAGGCCCATGCTTCCTTGACTTCCCGGACACCCTGAACAACTGTGGAGGGAACCGCGGTGTCCGGAAGGGCGGCGGCCGGACCAAGCCAAGGAGCATGCAGCGTGAAGCGCGAAAACCCGAAGGTCAATGAAGCCGACGAGTCCGGCATCGAGGTCACCGGCCACCCCAAGGCCTGGGCAGCGGGCGTGCCGGGTGTCTACCACTCGATGCAGCCCGCCCTGACACACATGGGCGTGGACCGGGCACGGAAAACCCTGCTGGCGTTGAACCAGAAAGACGGGTTCGACTGCATGAGCTGCGCCTGGCCGGACCCGGGCCACCGCAAAACGTTCGAGTTCTGCGAAAACGGCGCCAAGGCCGTGACGTGGGAAGCCACCCCCGTCCTGGTCCACAGCGGCTTCTGGGCGGAGAACCCCGTCAGTGAACTGCGGCAACGCTCCGAATACTGGCTGGGCATGCAGGGCCGGCTTACCGAACCCGTGTACAAGAAGGCCGGGGCGGACCATTACACACCCGTCAGCTGGGAGCAGGCCTTCACCATCGTGGCGGACAGGTTGGCAAGCCTGCCCAGCCCGGACCGGGCAGCCTTCTACACCAGCGGCCGCACCTCAAACGAGGCCGCGTTCCTTTACCAGCTGTTCATCCGCGCATACGGCACCAACAACCTGCCCGACTGCTCCAACATGTGCCACGAATCCTCGGGCTGGGCCATGGGCCAGACCATTGGGATCGGCAAGGCCACCGTCTCCTATGGCGACTTCGAAAAAGCGGACCTGATCATCGTGATGGGCCAGAACCCGGGCACCAACCATCCGCGGATGCTCACCGCACTGGAGGAGGCCAAGGAGGCAGGTTGCCGGATCGTGGCAGTTAACCCGCTGCCGGAGGCCGGACTGATGCGGTACAAAAACCCGCAGAAGGTCAAGGGCATCATTGGCCGCGGCACGGAGCTGGCGGACCAGTTCCTGCAGATCCGGATCGGCGGGGACATGGCCCTGCTGCAGGCGGTGTCCAAACGGGTGCTCGATGCGGAAGACGCCCATCCCGGAACCGTCCTGGACCATAAATTCCTGGCGGAGCACTGCGAGGGCCTGGCCGAACTCCGGGCCCACCTTGCCGGGCTGGACGAAGCAGCCGTCCTGGCCGCCACCGGGCTGCAGGCTGCGGACATCGACGAACTGGCCGCACGGTACCTTGCCGCGGACAAAGTGATCATCACCTGGGCCATGGGCATCACGCAGCAGAAAAAAGGCGTGGCCACCATTAAGGAAATCATCAACCTGCTGCTGCTCCGCGGCAACATGGGCAAGCCCGGCGCGGGGGCATCACCCATCCGCGGGCACAGCAACGTCCAGGGGGACAGGACCATGGGCATCTGGGAGCAGATGCCGCCGGCCTTCCTGGACGCCCTGGGCGAGGAGTTCAGCTTCGACCCGCCCCGCAAGCACGGCTTTGACGCCGTGGAAACCGTCCGGCAAATGCGCGACGGCGGCGTGGACGTATTTGTGGGCATGGGCGGCAACTTCGTGGGCGCCATTTCAGACACGGCCGCGGCTGAGGCCGCCATGGAAAAGACTGCCCTCTCGGTGCAGATCTCCACCAAGCTCAACCGGTCGCACACGGTCACCGGAGCCGAAGCGCTGATCCTTCCCACGCTGGGCAGGACGGAAATCGACCTGCAAAAATCCGGGCCGCAGTTCGTCTCCGTGGAGGACACCGTGTGCGCCGTCCATGCCTCCCACGGCGTGGTGGAACCGGTGGCGCCGGGGCTGCTGTCCGAGGTGGCCATTGTCTGCCGGCTTGCCGCCGCGGTGGTGGGGGACAGGACCTCGGCGGACTGGGCAGGATTTGAAGCGGACTACGACCTGATCCGGGACCACATTTCCCACGTGGTGGCAGGGTGCAGTGACTACAACACTAAGATCCGGCAGAAGGGCGGGTTCGTTTTGCCCAACGGCCCCCGCGATTCCCGGACCTTCAGTACGCCCACCGGCAAGGCGATCCTCACGGTCAATGAACTCGAACACGTGGAGCGTCCTGCGGGCACCTTGATCCTGCAGAGCATGCGTTCCCACGACCAGTTCAACACCACCATCTACGGCCATAACGACCGGTACCGTGGGATCCGGAAAGGCCGCGAAGTGGTGTTCGTAAATCCCGACGACCTCGCCGAGCTGGGCCTCGCGGACGGGCAGCACGTGGACGTCCACGGTGTGTATGCCGACAACGTGGAACGTGTGCTGCGCAACTACCGGCTGGTGTCATACCCGTCGGCAAAGGGCTGCGCCGCCGCTTACTACCCGGAAGCCAACGTCCTGGTGCCGCTGGATTTTGTGGCGGAGGGGAGCCAGACCCCGGCGTCCAAGGCCGTCGTGGTGCGCCTGCAGCCGGTACCGGCGCTGGAAGAGGAGCCGACGGCGGGCGGCTAGCGGGTTCCAGGCATCGGATCCTGCCGCTACACGCTGTCCAGGGAGCCATTCGTGCGGTAGTTCCGGATGGCGTTGAACCGGTCCCACAACGTCACGGCCCAGATGACAATTACCGCGGCAGGATTCACCCAGGCGGGGGTTGATCCACCCAGGCCGGCTCCGGGGGCAGCACGGAAGTCGGGGGCGCCTTCGCGGCGCGCCGGACCGGCCGGGAGGTCCGGCGCATGCGGAAGCCCGGAAGATGCGCGCAGGCCTACAAGGGGCGCAGCGCTCTACTGCGCGGTATCGGCCCAACCGCCCGCGGCCGGGCCGCCGTCGTGCCCTTGGCTGCAGAGCTGGAACGCAGTGCGGGCGGCCTTTTCCACTGCGGCAGCGGAGGCCTCGCGGGATCCGGCACTGCCGGAACCGGCGTCCAGCCCGGCTGCATAGCCCACCAGGAACGTGGTGACGGGGGCGGCCGCATGGATCACCGAGCCGGCCGATTCGCGGGCCAGATCCAGCAGGAGTGCCTGGTCCACCTTCAGGTCAAGGATTTGCAGGGCCTGCGCCAACCGGTGGCTCCACTGGTCCAAAACCTGGGCTTCGTCGTCGCTGACTGCCATTTCTCCGCTCCCTGTCGCAGGATGTTCTCCGTTTGCCGACACTACAAGGATTCGGGACGGAAGTCACCGGTTGGCGGGGGCCAGGTGCACACGGTCAAGATACTCACCTCCCTGGCGGAAGGCGGCCACTACGACCTCATTATGCTTTCCCTCAAGGGCCCTGCCTTGGCCGCGGCACTGTCCGTCGACGCCCACATCCGGGCCAGGCTCTGGGAAAAGTGGGCCTTCATTGCGGCGGACGTCATCACGTGCCGCCGCGGAGCGCCGGGTCACGGAAATAACTCCCGGCCGGGGCGGGTTACGCTTTTCAAAGCCCGCCCGTACCCTGTCCCTGAAGGAGCCCCCGTGAGTGCCATCTCCGTCCGTCACCGCCCTGATCGCGACCGCTTCGAAATCCTGGATGCCGGAAATGTGATCGGAAAGGCCGTCTACAGGGATTACGACGGCGACGGGCAGGGTCAGCGGATTTTCTACCATACGGTAATCAACGAGGAATACGGCGGACAGGGCCTCGCCGGCCAGCTCGCCACCGTAGCGCTCACCGCCACGGTGGAGGCCGGCCTGGGCATCGTGCCGGTATGCCCGTTCATCAAGAAGTTCCTGGTGAAACATCCGGAGTTTGCCGGGAGCGCCGTTCCGGTCAGGCCGGCGCATCTGGCGTTCCTGGACGCGGCGCTCGCAGCCCCCACGCCCGGATGACCCGGGCGGACAAGTAGTCACTCCGTAAACAATCGGGTACCCCAAATGCTTGGGGTTCCAGAACTGTCCCGGCTAATTTGAAGGCAACCGCTTCCTGCGGCCGCCGGCTGAACGTCAGGACAACTTCAATGGCGAATGAGAACCCCCCAACCAGACTGTGGCAGTCGGCCGCCGGTGTGGCTGTGGCCGGCCTGCTGTTGGCTGGATGCAGCAGCCCGTCCCCGCAGGCTCCCACGCAGGTTCCTGAAGCCGGCGGGCAGCAGGGGCCAACACTGACACCAACCCCCACGCCGTCCGTCAGCCCCACCCCAACGCTGTCGGTCACGCCAACTCCTACGCCCACCCCCACCGCCATTACGCCGAAGGGCTGGCCGGCTGTCGTGGCGGAAGTGCGGTCCGGTGTCGGGCAGTTCAGTGTGACGGGCTGCGAATTCAGTGCAACGGGCACAGGGTTCCTGATTGCGCCGGACCTGGTGGTCACCGCTGCCCACGTGGTGGATGATGCGTCCGCCATCAGCATTGCCTTCGGTGGTGAGCCTTCCGTCGAAGGAGTTGTCCTGGGGTTCAACGAACTGGCGGACCTGGCATTGGTCAGGATCAACAGGCCCGTCGCGGGCCATCAACTTCAGTTCCAGGAGGCCCAGCCGCCCATCGGGACCGACGTCGCCGCCCTGGGTTTCCCGTTGGGGGAGCCACTCACTCTGACCCGGGGGATTGTGAGCGGCCTGGACCGTGAGGTGAACTTTGGCAGCGGACGGATTGGAAACATGATCCAGACGGATGCAGCCATCAACCCGGGAAACAGTGGCGGACCCCTGCTGGATGAGCAGGGCTTCGTTACGGGCATCATCAGCGCGGGGACCGTTGGCGCCGAGGGCATGTCGTACGCGGTCGCTGCCCCCAGGGCGGCGGAAGCAGTCGCGGAATGGCAGCTTCGCGGGGTGGTGCGGGCGCCGGTCACGTGCGGGAACGCGCCGGCGCCGAACTCCGGCTTTTTTCCCATGACCATCAGTTCCAACCACGATCAGGCGACCAACATCGGCCAGGCCCTGCTGCTGCACGGCCAGGGAATCAACCGTGGCGCATATTCTGCTGCCTTCAAGCAGTTCACGCCGGAACTGGGGGCCAGCTTCGGCGGTGAGGCGGAGTGGAGCAAAGGGCTCGGTTCCTCATATTGGACCAAGCTGGACGTGGTGAACGTGACCGGAACCGGCGATTCCCTGGTGGCCAACGTCAGCCTGAGGACCCGGCAGGACGCAGCGCACGGGGTGGCGGGCCAGACATGCTCCGACTGGCGCATCGCCTACACCGTGGTCTGGGACGGGGCCGCGTGGCTTATCGCCGGAACGGCGTTGCCGCACGGCAATCCGCAGGCGTGCGTCTGAGCGGGACGCGCATCGTCAGCCCCCGACGCGCAAAGCGGCAAGGTACTTTGCGCGTCGCCTGCTGACCTGCCTGCCAGACTGTTACCGTGAGCAACAAACCGCGGCCCTCCCTGGCCCTCGCCGGCCTCAGCCTGGGCGCCTCGCTGAACCCGCTGAACTCGTCCATGATCGCTGTGGCCTTGGTGGTGCTGCGCGCCGACTTCGGTTTGGATGTGGCCGCGGTGACCTGGGTGGTCACCTCCTTCTACCTGGCATCGGCTGCCGGGCAGCCCGTGATGGGCAGGCTCGCGGACCGGTTCGGGCCGCGGCGGATGTTCATGCTCGGCATGGGGCTGGTGGCTGTCACCTGCGTGCTGGCGCCGCTGGCCCCGAACTTCGCGCTGCTGTGCGTGGCCCGGGCAGTGATGGCACTGGGCACCGCCACCGCGTATCCCAGCGCCGTGGTGATGGTGGGCGCCATCGCCCAACAGGCCAGGGTCGAATCGGCCAAACCATTGGGCAGGCTGCAGATGGCCAATACGTCCGCCGCGGCCGTGGGGCCCGTGGTGGGCGGGTTGCTGGTGGGTTTTGTGGGTTGGGAGGCGTTGTTCCTCATCAATGTGCCGCTGGCTGTGGCTGCCCTGCTGATGGTGCGGCAGGCAGCGCCGGCGGATGAGGTCCGCGAGCGCGGCAGCGTGGCCTCGCTGCTGCGGGACTCCGACCTTCCCGGGATCCTGGCCTTCATCGGTGCGCTGCTCCTGGTGATGATGGCCGCCCTGAACGTTGCTCCCGGGTGCCGCTGGTGGATGCTGGCCGCCGGAACAGCCCTCGCCGGCCTCTTTGCGTGGCGCGAACTCCGCTTCAGCCCGCCGTTCCTGGACCTCCGGCTGCTGGGCCGGAACAAGCCCCTGCTGCTTGTGTACCTGGGCTTCGCGGTGTTCAGCAGCGTGTACTACTTTGTGTTTTTTGGCCTGCCCCAGCTGCTGCAGGAAGCGGGCGGGTACGCGCCCGGCGTCGTGGGCCTGCTGATGCTGCCCCTGGCGACCATGTCCGTGGTGGCCACACCTTGGGCCGTGAAGGCCATCGGGAAATTCGGTGTGCGCCGGGTGCTGATTGCCGGCGTCGTCCTCCTCTCCGCTGTGGCCGGGCTGATGTGGCTGCTGACCGGCACCCTGGCCATCCCGGTGGTGGTGGTGCTGGCGGCTTTGATGGGTATCCCGTACGGGACCGTCAGCATCGCCTCCAACCAGGGCATGTTTGTATCCACCCGGCCGCAGGAACGGGGCGTGGCCGCGGGGATCTTCCAGACGTGCCGGTACGTGGGCGCCATTACCGCCACGGTGCTGATCGGGGTGTTTGCCGGCGGCGGCGTGGACCAGGCCAGCTGGGCGCGGATGGTGCTGGCCATGCTGGTGTTGTGCGCGGTCACGTTCGGCGTGACCCTGCTGTGGCGTCAACGCACTGACTGACCGAAGGTCAAGCCCCTTGGCGGGCACCGGGGGGTTACCGTGGAAGCATGGACTTCCCGAGGGCAACGCTGTATCTGGACATCGCCGCCAAGGGGCTGGGCCTGCTCGGTGTGGCGCTGATGATCTTTGGCCGTGACGGTTGGTTCTTCGCCGGTGTGGTGGCCGTGTTCCTTGGTGTGGTGCTGGGAGGCTGGAACATGCTGGCCGGCAGGAGGATGCGCCGCCGCGGCTGGGACGGCACCCGCCGCGGCTGACCGCCGTCGGCCGTTACGTATACAGCAGGGACCCAGGCGTGGTGAGTTTCTCCCCGGTTTCCAGCCACGTTTTCAGGCCGGAGAGGATCATGGGCCAGCCGCCGTAAAGCTGGTCGTTGGCGCCGTCGCGGAGGTCGCTGTGGGTGACGATGAGGCGGCAGGAATCGCCGACGGGCTCGATTTCCCAGGTGATGGTGGAGGAGCCCTCGGCCTTGACGTCCTCGCCCCACAGGGCCTGCATGGTCTGGACCAGCCTGCGGGGCGGGTCGACCTCCAGGTTCACTCCCTCGCCAAGGCGTGCGCCGCCGTTCGACATCACGAATTTTCCGCCGGGCGTCCAGTCCGCTTCGAGGGTGTTGCCGAACTGGTACTGGCTGCGGATATTGCTGTCCGTGATCGCTTCCCACAGCCGTTCCGGCGTGGTTTTGATGTAGATTTCGAAGATTTTTTCCATGGGACTTTCCAATCTGGATTTGAGGTCGCTGAGGGCAGCGGCCCATGGTGCAGCGAATTTGCTGACCCAGCGGTCGTGGACCAGCCGGATGGGAACGGGGTTGAGGAAATGCAGCTTTTCCCGCCCCCGACGGCGGGTCACCACCAGGCCCGCACCCTCAAGGATGCGGAGGTGCTTGGCGATCCCGAAACGGGTCATGGTGAAGTGCGACTCGAGGGCCCCCAGTGGTTGCCCGTCCTCGCGGAACAGCGCATCGAGCAGATCCCTGCGGGTGGGGTCGGCGAGTGCCTTGAACACATCATCCATACTCCCCAGGATAGGTGACCGTATGGTCACCTATCAAGGGTCGTCGGGTTATTTGCTGCGGATGTCTGCGGACCCGGGTTTCCGGGCCATAATAAGCCGTGAGTCCAGCAGGCCGGCAGCCACTGCTGGCGCAAGGCCCGGTGCCAGTGGAAGGCGCGGGACCACGAGGCAGTGCCAGAGGTGGTAAATGTCCGCCTTGCCGGACCACACGGTCGAGGTGACATTGCCGTTCTCGTCGAGTTCCTGCTTCCAGGACCCGTGTTCATAGTCGATGAACCAGTCGCGGGCGTGGTCCCAGATTTTCTCGTACCAGTCCGCATACTTCTGCTCGCCGGTCGCAATGTAGAGGGCTGCCGCGCCACCGATTGCCTCGGCGGGAACCCAGCGGATGCGGGTGGTGACAACCGGCTTGCCTTCCCAATCGACGGTGTACACAAATCCCGGGTGGCCGTCCGGTTGCCAGGCGTCGCGGATGGCGGCGTCGAACAGGCCCCGCGAGTCCTCCAGCAGCCAGTCCGGGATGTCCATGCCGCGGGCTTCGAGGCCGGCGCGAACGTGCAGGAGCAGGCGTGCCCACTCAACCCAGTGGCCGGGGGTTCCGCCATACGCGCGAAACTGGCTGGCCCGGTCATCGGTGTTGTACTCCGGCATGGGGTTCCACTCCGGGTCGAAGTGCTCGAAAACCCGGTAGTTGTTGTTGCGCGCAAAGTCGTGGATGAGCACCTCGGCGATGTGGAGGGCCCGTTCGAGCCAGCGGTTCTCGCCGGTGACGTCGGCGACGATGAGGTAGGCCTCCACGGAGTGCATGCTCGCATTCCCGCCCCGATATGCCTCGGTTTCCGTGAATTCCCGGTTCCACGAGTCGAAGCACATGCCGGCGTTGTGGTCCCAGAAGCGCGTGTCCGCGATGCGGAGCGCCTCGTCGAGGAGTTCCCGGGCGCCCGGGCGTTTGGCTGCAAGGGCGCTGGCAGCAGCGAGGAGCACGAAGGAGTGCTGGTAGCCGGACTTGGTGTCGTTGACCGGTCCATTGGCATCCACCTCGGCATACCAGCCGCCGAACTCGTCATCGTGGAAGACCCCGTTGAGCGCAGCGATCCCGTGGTCGACGAGTGTCGCAGCGCCTGGCCGTCCCATCAGGGCGGCGACGGCGAAGCTGTGGACCATCCGGGCGGTAATCCAGAGGTGGGTCGGCTTGTCGGTGAACACCGCACCGTGGTTGTTGAGCCAGCCGAATCCGGTGGGCACCTTTGAAGCCGCTGCGAAATTGATCAGCCGATCAGTTTCGGCCTCGAGCCATCGTGCGTGAGCGGCGCTGTTCAGCCACGTCATGTTATTTCCTCTCCATGGTGCGGTTCAGTTGGGAATGATGCCTGATTAACGGGTGCCGAAGTCGGTATTCGTGTACGCGCCGGCAACACGGGCGGTGCCCCCGCAGCTGCACTGCCCGCCAACCTCAAGCTGGATGGTCACCGGGACGCCCGGTTCAATCGTCAGGGAGACGGTCTCGCCCTTTTTGGTGGACACGCGCAGGGTGTTTTCTGGTGGTGAAACGGCTGTCATGGCCGTCCTTTCGTGAGTGCTTCAGTGGGTGGGATGGGACGGCAGCTAGCCGAGGGCGTCGAGCGCGCCGCGGATGATGGTGGCAGCCGCTCCCAGGTAGGCCAGGACGATCAGCAGGAGCTGTGCGGTCCGGGCCGGGACGAACCGGGCAGCGACGTCGCCCAGCACGAGCCCCGCGAGGCAGGCCACGCCGACGGCCACCCACATTCCCCATGGCAGCGAGGGGAACGTCGCCGGGGCGGTGAGGGCTTTGGAGACCAGGGAGAACACGCCAATGGTGAAAAAGTACGGTTGCATGGTGGCCGCAAAGGATTTGTGCGGCCACCGGGTGGCGATGGAGTACATGCTGACGGCAGGCCCACCCACCCCGGCCGCCGTATTCATGAACCCGCTCAGGCCGCCGGCGGCGAAAAGATAGCGCCGGCGTGGAGCCATCGTGGCGGACTTGAGGCCAATCAAAATGGTGAGCCCGACGGCGAGGAGTACCCCGATGGAGATCTTCAGCACTGCCGGCGGGATGACCCGGATCAGGAAGGCTGCGGGGATGATCCCCAGCAGTGCGGATGCCGCCAAGGCCGCGTACCGCTTCCAGTCGATGTCCCGCACCACCCGTAAGATGATGGCTCCCGCCGTCACGGCGCCGCAGACGTTTACCAGCACAACTCCCTCGACCGGGCCCAGGAGCAGCACCAGGAAGGGGGCAGCCACCAACGCGAAGCCCATACCGGTGATGCGTTGCATCCCGGCTCCCATAACGACGGCGCCCAGCACCAGTCCGGTGGTCAGCACCTACGGCCTCCAGGCCACGTACTGGACCTCCTCGAATTCCTCAATGCCCAGGTCCGATCCTTCGCGGCCAAGGCCGGATTGCTTGGCCCCGCCCATGGGCGCAAAAGCCACGGACGGCAGGGGATCGTTGACGCCCACGATGCCCGCCTCCAGTCGTTCGGGAATGTCCCAGGCGCGCTTGGGATCGCGGCTCCAGACGTAGGCGGCGAGGCCCATCTCGGTGGCATTCGCCTTACGGATGGCGTCCTCGTCCGAGGTGAAGGTCACGATGCCGGCAGCCGGCCCGAACACTTCGTCGCTCACCAGGGGTGCATCGGCGGGGACGTCCGTCAGCAGTGTGGGGGCCATGAACGCGCCGTGCGCGGGCACCTCGGTACGCTGCGTGACGCGGCGGGCGCCGCGGGCGAGCGCGTCGTCCACCAGTGCCTGGACGGCGGCCACCCGGTTGGCGTCGATCATAGGGCCGAGGTCCGGAACGTCGGAACCGTCCTCGGGTACACCGTGGCCGATGCTCATGGCGTCGAACCGTGCCGCCAGTTTCTGCGAGAATTCCTCGGCGATGCTGTCCTGGACCAGGAAGCGGTTCGCTGCCACACAGGACTGGCCGGTGTTGCGGAGCCTGCCGAGGACGCCGCCGTCGACGGCGGCGTCCAGGTCCGCGTCCGCAAAGACAATGAACGGTGCGTTACCGCCCAGTTCAAGCAGTGGGCGGACCACCCGCTCAGCGGCCGACGCCATGATCTGCTGGCCCACGCCGGTGGAACCGGTGAAACTGACTGCCCGGACGGCGGGGTGCTGGAGCAGGGCGGCGGTGATGTCGCGCGAGGGTCCGTGGACGAGGTTGACGACGCCGGCGGGAAACCCGGCATCGTGCAGCACCTCGAAGAGGCCGGTGGCTGCCAGCGGCGCCTTTTCGGAGACCCGGCCCACCACGGTGCAGCCGGCGGCCAGCATGGCAGCGAGCTTGCGGGCCTGGATAGAGACGGGGAAGTTCCAGGGGGTCAGGCTCAGGGCGACGCCGATGGGCCTGCGAAGGCTGAGGTGGCGGCGGCCGTGGAGTTCGGGCGGGCTGACGGTGCCGGTGGAGCGGCGGACTTCCTCGGCGAACCACCGGAAGTATTCAACCGAGAAATCCACCTCACCCTGGGCTTCGGGGAGCCGTTTTCCAGCTTCCAGGGCAAGGGTGTGGGCCAGGTCGTCGCGGCGTTCGGCCAGCAGGTCGGCGGCGTTTCGGAGCAGGTCCGCCCGGGTTCGGGCCGTGGTGCGGGACCAGGATCCGAAGGCTTCGGCGGCGGCGTCTGCTGCCGCCGTGGCGTCGTTTGCGGTGCCCCAGGCCACTTCGCCGATGATTCTGCCGTTTCCGGGGTCGATGACATCCTTGGTGGTGCCGGCAGAGTGCCAGGTTCCATTCACCAGGTGGTGGGCTGATTTCAGGTTCACGTGTATTGCCTTTCGTTGGGCCGGTGGCTCATCCCTTGCTGGCACCCGCGGTGATTCCGGCGACGAAGTACCGCTGGAGGAAGACGTACGCCACCACCACGGGCAGGGAGGCCAGAATGACGCCTGCGAACAGGAGCGGGTAGTTGGTCTGGAACTCGCCCTGGAAGCTGAGCAAAGCCAGCGGCAGGGTCCGGTTGCCCGGTGACTGGATGAACAGCAGCGGGTAGAGCAGTTCGTTCCAGTGGATGACGAACAGGAAGATGGCCGCGGCGGCGACGGACGGGGCCGATAGGGGGAGGGCGATGGACACGTACGTGCGCCATGGGCCGGTCCCGTCAATGGAGGATGCCTCGTACAATTCCTTGGGCAAAGTCCGCATGAACCCGCCGAGGATAAAGACTGCGATGGGCAGGGTGGACACTACGTTGGCCAGTACCAGGCCTGCGAGGCTGTCCAGCAGGCCTAGCCGGCCGAACAGGACGTAAAGCGGCACCATGTTGGCCTGCGCAGGGATGGCCATGCCCAGGACCAGGAAGCCGAAGATGGCCCACGCCATGAAGCCCTTGAGCCGGGAGATGGCGTACCCTGCGAGGCTGGCCAGGAACAGGGTGAGCGGCACGGAGATGGCGGTGACAATCACGCTGTTCATGAAGGACGAGCCGAGGTCCTGGCCGCCGATAACTTCGGCGTAATTGGCCGGGGAAAGGGACTCCGGCAGGCTGAACGGTCCGGCGAAGAGTTCCTGCGTGGACTTGAAGCTGCCGAACCCCACCACGGTCAGCGGAATGATGATGATGACCGCGTAGATTCCAAGAATTGCGCGGCGGCTTAGTGAAGCGAGCATGCTGTCATTCCCCCTTCGGGGTCAGCCGGAGCAACCGGCGCTGGAGCCAGGTGACCAGGGCGATCATCGCCATAAAGATGATCGATTGGGCGGCGGCGTAGCCGAATTCCGAGTTGGCAAAGGTGCTGTAGATACGGGTGGAGAGGATATCCAGGGACTGCTTGGGCGGGTTCCCCGCGATGCCCAGGATCAGGTCGAAGGCCTTGAAAGATTGAACGGTGGTGTAGGCGACGACGATGGAGGTTGCCGGGGCCACAAAGGGCCAGGTAATGGATTTGAACTGCTGCCATCGGCTGGCGCCGTCCATCTCCGCGGCTTCATACAGTTCCCGCGGGATGGCCTGCAGGCCCGCGATGTAGACCACCATCATCTGTCCCGAGTGGAACCAGACCTGCGTCACTGCCACCCAGTACAGGGCCTGGGCGTTGTTGCCCAGGTAGGAACCCTGCAGGGCTTCGAGGCCCACCCCGCCCAGGACCGCGTTGGCCAGGCCGAAGTTGGGGTCGTAGATGAACTTCCAGATGAAGGCCACGGAGACCGAGGACAGGATGGTGGGGAAGAAGAACAGGGCCCGGAGCAGGATGCTGCCGCGGGAGTTCTTGGTCAGGAGCAGTGCCAGCACCAGGGAAAACGCCGTCTGCGCGATCACCACCAGCAACACAAACTTCAGGTTGTTGGTCAGCGCGTTGGTAAAGAGCGAGTCCTTGGTAAAGGCCTTGACGAAGTTGTCCAGGCCCACGTAGTTGAACGCCGCCGAGAAGCCGTTCCAGTCCGTGATGGCGTACTGGAAGGCCTGCAGCGTGGGCATCACCAGGAAGAACGCGATGATGGCGACGGCGGGAAGCGGGAAGAGGTACAGCGCCGGATTTACCCGGGTGGGGGAACGGCGTTTCTTCGACGCGCCGTTTTGGGGCTGGCTATCCGGCGCCTTCCGTTTCGCAGCCGTTCCGGGATGGATGCTCATAGCCGTTCGTCAACAATCTTCTGGGCGGCTTCTGCTGCCTGCTCGGGGCTGGTGCCGGAGATGACAGCCGTCGCGCTGGCTTCCACCGCGTTGCGGACGTCCAGGTTCTGGAACTGGAACCGGGCGGCCAGTGCCGTCTTCTTGTCCAGCCAGGGGCTCAGGCGCTTGAGGTCCGGGTTGGTGTATTCCACGTCCTTGACTGCCACGTGCTGGGCCGTCTTGTTCGCGTAATAACCGGCGTTTTCCGGCTCGGAGAGGAAGTCGATCCACGCCGCGGCGGCGGCCTGGTTCTTGCTCGCCGAGTTGACGCCCAGGATGAACGTGGCGTTATAGGCGCCCTCGAACTTGCCGCTGCCATCGGAGGTGTTGGGGAACACCAGCTCGATCGGGAACGTCGCGCCCAGGCCGCGGACGGCAGCGAGGTGGTACGAGCCGGTGGCCAGCATGGCCGCCTTGCCCTGCGAGAAGAGGTTCTGCGCCGGCTCCACGGCGGTGCCGGTGGCGTTCGGCTGCAGGTACGGGACCAGTTCCTTGTACTGGCCCAGCATTTTCAGGAACCAGTCGTCGGTGCACTTGAGCTTGCCCTGTTCGATCTGGGCGCACATGTCGTCGACGGGGGCGTTGTTGGCGATCATGCAATTGAACAGCTGGCCACCGTTTCCGACGTCACCGCCCGGCCAGGAGATCGGAATAACGCCGGAGGCAGCGAGTTTCTCGCACATGGCCAGGAAACCGTCCCAGTCCTTGGGGGCGATTTCCGCGCCGGCCTTATCGAACAGGTCAGCGTTGGCCATGGGCATGGGGAACACCACCTGGTACGGCAGGCCCAGTTGGTTCCCACCGGATTGTCCTGCGGTCAGCAGGCCCGGCTGGTAATTGGCTGCGGCCTTGCTGCTTTTGAGTTCGGTGTAGATCCCCGCCTCGGTGAAGTTCTTGAACTGGGCGCCGCGGAAGGTGGCGAAAGCGTCGCCGATGGCAGCGCCGCGGACCTTCTGCAGGCCCTGGGCGTTGTAGTCGTTGGAGGTGGAGATGTCCTGGACGACGTCCACGCCGTCGTGCAGTGCCGCGAACCGCTTCACGAGTTCGTCGAACACCGCTTTGTCCTCACCGCGCCAGTGGGCGAATGAGACCCTTCCGGTGACGTTGCCGGTGACGGGTGCGGCCGGACCGGTGGCACCGCCGGGCGCCGTGGTGCCGCCCGGTCCGGCGCATGCTGCCGCGGTTGCGCCGAAGCCCAGGGCTCCGAGAATCGCGATGGCCTGCCTGCGTGAAATCTGACTCACAATATTCTCCTCGTTGAGTGTTTTGCTGTGCCTTGCTTGTTGCCTGCGGAATGGCTGTCACCGGGAAGCGCTTGGCGCGTCCGGACTGCTCATGCACTGGTCTTTTGTGACGAGACGACGTCGTCCACCACGGCGCAGAGGCGCTGCAGCCGCCGGACGGCGTCCGTGGAGAGGGATTCGACGACGTCGGGGGCACCGATGCAGGATGCCCAGACGGCGCGTCCGGAGAGGAAGCCGCTGGCGCCTTCGAGGCAGGCCCACCTGACAGCGTCGGGGAAAACGTCCTCCGGGACGCCCGAGGACAGGACCACCCACGGGCCGTCAATCGCGTTGGTCAGTTCTGCGCAGGCGGCACGGACGTCGGCTTCGGGGGCCTGGCCCTTGAAGGGGACTTCGGCCTTGTAGAGGTCGGCGCCCAGGCTCCCGAGTTCCTGTGCGGCGGCCAGGATCCCGGCGTTCCAGTCGAAGTCGTCGCCGGAGAGTGGCTTGCGGGAGACGGGTTCGATGATGCTGATGAGCCCGGCGGACCGGCAGATTTCCACGAATTCGCGGACCATGGCCACGCGGCCGTCGGCGGGCTCGTCCGGGCGGTACAGCACCAGCAGCTTGAGGGCCTTGGCGCCGAGGGCAGCGTATTTGTGCGCGTCCACCAGCCGGTCGATGGTCACTTCGCCCACCAGTTCGCCGTGCGCGGATTCAAAGTGGTCGGCGGAGGCGATGAGTCCGCAGCCGGGGTCCACCACGTTCTGCTCGATGGCCGCATCCAGCGCGAACTGCCGGTCGATGAGGACACCGGAGGCGAAGGGGGTGAGGATCTTGGCGGCCTGGAGCTTGAAGTCCTGGAGGTCCTGGTCCGTGACGGGAGTTTCCTGGTGTTCCGCAATCATGTTGCGCATCGCCTCGCGCTGGTCGACGGCGAGCATCGCGAAGGCGCCCGAGGGACGCTGCAGGGGTGAGAGATCGGTGGAGGTCATAGGGTGCTTCTTTCAGCTAGACGGTGTGGTTGGTGGCTAGGGCGGAAGTAATGCTCTGGCGTGGAATTTTGGAACGGCCATCCAGTCCTTCGCAGGAGGCGGAGGCGGTACGGCCGGCGAAAGCTGCGGCGTCCACCAGCGGCAACCCGGCGGCCACGGCGGCGAGGAGGGCGCCGTGGTAAACGTCGCCGGCGCCGAGGGTGGACAGGATGGTGGCCGGCGTGGCCGGAACGTGGACCGCGGGCTTGTCTCCGGATTTCACCCATGCGCCCTCGGCGCCGTCTGTCGCGACGACGGCGGAGGCGCCGGCGTCGATGGCTTTCTGGAGAAGGGCCTCGGCATTGTGGTGGTCGCCGTAGTCTGCGCGGAGCCGTTCGACGGTGGGGACATAGAGGGCCACACTGCGCGGGCTGAAGGAGGGGATGGGGTTGCCGGCGTCCACGCTGAGGTTCAGGCTGTCGGGTTTGAGCCCGGGAAGGCTGGCCACCGCATTCCAGCCCAGGTGGTCCACATGGACCCACGCGGCGGTGTCCAGCAGTTCGCGGAAGCGCCCCTCGGCCGGGAAGCTGACCGGCGGCACCGGCCGGGTGACGATGGCGCGGCTTTCGGTGGCCTTGCTGACCACGATGACACTGGCACCGGTTTTGACGCCGGGATCGCGGACCACGGCTGAGGTGTCCACACCTTCGGCCTGCAGCCCGCTGATGATGCGGTCGCCTTCCTCGTCAGTGCCGAGGACTCCGGCGAAGGCGGTGTGTGCGCCTGCCCTCGCAGCAGCGACGGCGGCTGTGGCCGCCGGGCTGCCTCCCGCCGTCGTGAAGTCTGTGGCGACGGTGCGGCTGTCTGCGGCAGGGTAGTCCTGCACGAGTGCAATGGAGTCAAGAGTGGCGCAGCCTACGAAGAGCAGGGTTCCTGTTGAAGGTTGGTACACGTTCCACCTCGTTGTAGTCACGGCTTGTACTGAAGAAATATACACACGCTATGTTGGAATAACAACACTTTCTGTATAGTTCTGTTTGGGATGCAACGCCGCGGTCCCATACTCAACGTAGAGAAACGGAGCAGCTCATGTCATTGCCTTCTGCGGAATCGGTCCGGACCATTCGTTACGGCCTGATCGGTGCCGGCCACATGGCCCGCGAACACGTCCGGAACCTTGCCCTGATCCCGGGAAGCCAGATCACCGCAGTGTCCGATCCCCAGCCGTCCTCACTGGTGGAGACCGTCTCGGAAATCGGTTACGGGGTACAGACCTTCGCCCGCCACCAGGACCTGCTCGCCTCCGGCCTGGTGGATGCGCTGGTGATCGCCAGCCCCAACGACACGCACCTGGCCATCCTCAAGGACATCTTCGCCAGCGGCACCAACCTGCCCGTGCTGGTGGAAAAGCCCGTATGCACCTCGGCGGAACAGGCCGATGAACTCGAAGCGCTGGCGGCGGACTACACCGCGCCGGTATGGGTTGCGATGGAGTACCGCTACATGCCACCGGTCCAGGAGATCATCCAGGCCGCCCATGGCGGCAAGCTCGGCAACGTCTACATGCTCTCCATCGTGGAGCACCGCTTTCCGTTCCTGCACAAGGTGGACTCCTGGAACCGCTTCGCGGAACGGACCGGCGGGACACTGGTGGAGAAGTGCTGCCACTTCTTCGACTTGATGCGGCTGATCCTGCAGGACGAACCCGTCCGCGTCTACGCCAGCGGCGGCCACGACGTCAACCACATGGACGAGGTGTACAACGGCAGGGTGTCGGACATGATCGACAACGCCTACGTGATTGTGGACTTCAAGGGCGGCCGCCGGGCCATGCTGGAGCTGTCCATGTTCGCCGAAGGCGCCAAGTTCCAGGAGCGGATCTCCATTGTCGGCGACGCCGCCAAGATCGAGACCCTCATCCCGGTGGCGGCAAACCACTGGATCGAGGGCGACGAGGCCGAGGCGACCGTGGAATTCAGCCCGCGCTCGCCGTTGGGTCCGGAAATGCACGAGGTTCCGGTGGACGAGGCTGTCCTCGCCGCCGGCGCCCACCACGGCTCCACATACTATGAGCACCTTGGCTACCGGAAGGCCATCCTGGGTGAAGGGCCGGTGGAAGTCACGGTTGCCGATGGCCTGCAGTCGGTGCGGATGGGCCTCGCGGCCGAGCGTTCCATCATCGAAGGACGCCCCGTGGAGCTGTCGAATGCCGGTGCCGGGCTCAGGCACTGAGTAGATTGGTGTTGGAATTGCAACACACTGCCAGGCCAGGTTCGCCCGGTTAAGGGAAGCAGGAGAAGGGGATATGAGCAGCTCACCTAAAGAGGCGCCGTTGACGCCCCGCCAGCGCACCATGCTGGACCAGCTCGAGCAGCGGGGCTTCATTTCCACGATGGACCTCGCTGAAGCGTTCGCCGTTTCGGACATGACGGTGCGCCGGGACACTCGGGTGCTGTCCCAGCGGGGGCTGGCGCGGGTGGTCCACGGCGGCGTGAGTGCCGTCAACGCCAGCGGGCAGAACGCCGACTTCGCGGCCCGGGTCCGGGAGGACGCTGACGCCAAGCAGCGCGTGGCCCGGGCCTGTGTGTCGATGGTAGGCGAGCGGGACGCCATCATCCTGGACGCCGGAACCACCACGTACCAGATCGCGCTGGAGCTGCCGCCGTCGTTCGCGGGTACACTCATCACCCACTCCGCGCCGGCCATCCAGCGATGCCTTCAGCTGACTGCGGCGCGGACCATTTGCCTGGGTGGTGAGCTGCTCCTGGACAGCCAGGCGTTCAACGGCCCCATGACGGTAAGCGCCGCCGCCGGCCTCCGCGCCAAAACGGCGTTCATCGGGGTCAGCGGGCTCCACGACGAGGCCTTCTACATTGAACGGGACGTGGAACGCGCCACGAAGGTTGCGCTGATGAATGCCGCGGAACAGGTGGTGGTGGTTGCCACACACCAGAAGATGCTGCGGTACGCGCTGGCGCGGCTCGCCGCTTTCGACGCGGCGGACGTGCTGGTCACGGACGCACCGCCGCCGCTGGAGATCGAGGCGGCGCTGCGGGCCGCCAACGTCAAGATCGTGGTGGCCGCGTGAGCGCGCCGCTGCGGGTGGCAATGCTCCCGCGGATGGTGCGGCTGGTCAAACAGCAATTGTGCTGCTGCTGGCGGGCGGGGAACCGGTGAACGTGGTTCTTGGCCGTTAGGCCCGGATCTGCTGCAGGACGGCGTCGCGGACCTGCACCATGGTGGCGGTGTCGGCCGCTTCGACGTTGAGCCGCAGCAGTTCCTCCGTGTTGGAGGCCCGCAGGTTGAACCACCAGTCGCCGGCTTCGCTGCTGACGCTGAGCCCGTCGAGTTCGTCGATCAAGGCGCCGCTCGCATAGCTGGCCCGCACGTCCGCAAGCTTGCCTGCGATGCCTTCCGCGGACGAGTTGATCTCACCGCTGGCCGCGTACGGGTCGAATTCGCGGGCCAGCTCGGACAGCGGACGTTCCTGCCCGCCGAGGGCGGCCAGGACGTGCATGGCGGCAAGCATGCCCGTGTCCGCGTTGTAGAAATCGCGGAAGTAATAGTGGGCCGAATGTTCGCCGCCAAATACGGCGCCCTCCTCAGCCATCCGCGCCTTGATGAAGGAATGCCCCACCCTGGTCCGTACCGGGCGTCCGCCAGCGGCGGCAACGGTTTCCGGAACCGCCCGCGACGTGATCAGGTTGTGGATGATCACCGGTTCGGCTTCGCCCGCGGCCTGGGCGCGGCGAATCTCCCGGACGGCGATCAGCGCAGTCACGGCCGACGGCGTCACAGGCCGTCCGTTCTCGTCCACCACAAAGCACCGGTCGGCGTCGCCGTCGAAGGCCAGTCCCAGGTCGGCGCCGTGGGCGACGACGGCGGCCTGCAGGTCGCGGAGGTTCTCGGGCTCCAGCGGGTTGGCGGGGTGGTTCGGGAACGTGCCGTCCAGCTCGAAATACAGCGGCACAACTGTTAGTGGCAGGGCCGGGTGGAACCGGTCCTCCAGGACCGCGGGAACTGTCAGGCCAGCCATGCCGTTTCCGGCATCCACCACCACCTTCAGCGGCCGGACGGCATCCAGTGGCACCAGCGAGCGGAGCTTTTGGGCGTACCCGGCGAGGACGTCCACCGTGGAGACGGTGCCTTCGGCCGCGGCTGCGGGGATCCCGCCGTCGAGGTACTGCTGGGCCAGGTCGCGGATGGCGTTCAACCCGGTTTCGGACGAGACGGGCACCGCGCCCGCCCGGGCCATCTTGATCCCGTTGTATCGCGCAGGGTTGTGGCTGGCCGTAAAGATTGCGCCCGCCATGTCCGAGGCGCCGCAGGCGTAGTAGAGCTCGTCTGTGGAGATCAATCCGAGGTTGTGCACATCGGCGCCTCGACGGGCGGCACCTGAGGCAAAGGCCAAGCTGAATGCGGGCGAGGACGGCCTCATGTCCCCGCCGCAGACTATCGTCTGGCCGGCGAGGCCCAAAACATCGACGAATGCGGCCCCAATCGCCTGGGCACTCCGGGCGCTAATGGAGACATCAACGATCCCCCGCACGTCATAGGCCTTAAAAGACGGTTTCAGGTCCATGGTGGGCCCCTCTGAAGTAGTAATACAGACAACAAGTGTTGGAATTTCAACACCAGCTTAGCAGGGCGGGTCGTCGAGTCCCGATAGGTCGGCATAGTTGGCTCAGCAACTCCTCATGGGTCCCGAATGGGCAAGCTCGGAGCGGTCAATAAACGCGGGCACCAAACCGCAGCTAGGAGGTAGGTGCCTGCGTCTCGTCGCGGGCGCTGCCCTGGACCGGCCGCGGATCCAGCCACAATCGCTCCCGCGGCCCGGCCGGGTACGCGTGCCGTTTCCCGCCGAACGCGATGGCCAGCGCCACCACAACCGGCAGGGCGGCGGCGACCGGGACCAGCAGCGGCCCGCCCGCCACCAGCGCTGCCGACCCGTACAGGGCACCGATGGTGATGCCCAGCTGGATGGTCAGGACGGTGAGCCCGTTGGCGGCCTCCTGGTATTCGCCGCCGGCGCGCAGGATGGCGGACTGGTTGTAGATCCCGATCGCACCGATACCGGCACCCCAGACGGTCATGAGGATCAGGGCCACCACAAAGTTGCCCACCGCCAGCGGCAGGAAAGCCATCGAGACGGCGATGGCCGCCGTCGTGATCAGTAACGAACGGCGCGGCCGTGAATCAACGGTGAGGCCAGCGATCCAGATGCCCAGCAGGCCGGCGAGCCCCAGGACGGTCAGGGACAGGCTGATGGCGTAGTCGGGGAAACCGGCCGCGCGGATGAACGGGGCAATGTAGGTGAACAGCGCGAAGTGCGCCAGGACCAGCAGCGGCCAGGCGATGGCAATGGCTTTCACTCCGGGCTGGGCGATGGCCTTGCGGAGGGAAGGCCGGACGGCATCCGGGATGCGCTGGACCCGCGGCAGCAGGAAAAACGCCAGCACCGTCAGGAGCAGGCCGAATCCGGCCAGAACCAGGAACGCCGACCGCCAGCCCACCAGCGTGCCCAGCGCCGTGCCCACGGGCGCGCCAATGGCCAGGCCCAGGCTGTTGCCGCTGAACACGATGGCCAGGGCCTTGCCCACTTTGTCCGCCGGCACTACGCGGGTGACAAACGGCGCCATGGTGGTCCACAGCAGCCCGTGCGCCAGTCCGCCGATCAGCCGCGCCACCATGGCTGCGGTGAAGTCCGGAGCCAGGGCCACCATCGCGTTGCTCAGCGCGAACGTCAGCACCAGCGCCACCAGCAGCGTATGCCGGGGAATCCGGGCCAGCAGCCGGGCCGCCGGCACCACCGTCACCACAATCACCGCGGCGTAGGCGGCGGCAAGATAGCCGGCCACCGGCTCGGACACGTCCAGGCCCGCACTGATCTGGGGCAACAGGCCGGACGGCAGGAGTTCGGTGGTGATGGCGGTGAAGGCGATGGTGGCCAGCACCAGCAACGGGGCGTACGGGAAACGGGTATTTTCCGGCGCGGAAATCGCGGACGACATGGGAGGGGGGATCCATTCAGGGGGAGAGGTGGAAGACGGCTCCCTGGCCGGTCAATTCCTCCCTTAAATTTACAGGATTCCCGGCGCCGATGGGCGTATGACGCCGGGCGGCGTTACGCGCCGTCATACGGACCCAAGCGGCGTATGTGGCCGCCCTGCCGGTACGTTGGAGGGGAGGAAGCTCCGGTCGCCCGGGCCGGGGCAACAGGACCAGGGAGGCGCCATGCGCGCAGTGGATATGGCGGCAATCGGGCATGGGACGGTGGCTGCGTGACGGCGCTGCGGGTGAGCCTGCCCGACGAGCGCCTCCTTGCGGCACTTGAGCCGGTTGACGGCGTCGAATTCATCCAGTGGGACCTCTCGGGGACCGCGCCTGAGGGACGCCTGGACCTTCTGGTGCCGCCGTACATGGGCAAGCCTGCCGGGCTCGCTGCGCTCAACGGCGTCGACGTGCGGCTGGTGCAGAGCCAGTCCATCGGGTACGACGGCGTCGCTTCCGTCCTGCCCGACGGTTGCCGTTTCGCCAACGCAGCCAGCGTCCACGAGACGTCGACGGCGGAACTCGCCTTGGGAATGATGATCGCCAGCCAGCGGGGGATTCCCGATTTCGCCCGGAACCAGGCGTCGGGCACGTGGGACAGCTCCATGCGGCCCAGCCTCGCGGACCGCCGCGTGCTGCTGGTGGGCTACGGGGGAGTGGGCAAGGCCATCGAGGACCGGCTACTGCCGTTTGAAGCAGAGGTTACCCGCCTGGCCAGCCGTGAGCGGGACGAAACTGCCGGGAAAATCCACGGCATCGACTCCCTGTACCGGCAACTGCCGCTGCACGAGATTGTGGTGGTCAGCGTTCCGCTCAGCGATGCGACCCGGCACCTGGTGGATGCAAGGTTCCTGGCGGCCATGCCGGACGGTGCCCTGCTGGTGAATGTGGCCCGCGGACCGGTGGCTGACACGGCGGCGCTGCTGGCCGAAACGCAGTCCGGCCGGCTCCGGGCGGCGCTCGACGTCACGGATCCCGAACCGCTGCCTGCGGACCACCCGCTGTGGACCACCCCCGGCGTGCTGATCACACCACACGTGGGTGGCGCCAGCACGGCCATGTTTCCTCGGATGGTCCGGCTGATCCGGCAGCAGATCGACCTGCTGAAGGACGGAAAAGAGCCGGTGAATATCGTCCTCGGCTGACGGCCGGGAAGCGTCCTGCACGCACCTACCCAAGAGCGGGACCGGCTCCTATGCTTGCCTTATGTCTACCTATGAAGTCCGCCGCAGTGCGGTCATTCCTGCCAGCGCCAATGAGATATTTCCGCTGGTCAACAGCTTCCGAGAGTGGACCGCCTGGTCGCCCTGGGAGAGCGTGGACCCCGGCATGGACCGGCGGTATTTCGGACCCGACACCGGTGTGGGTGCCGGTTATGAGTGGAGCGGCAACCGCAAGGCCGGCAGCGGCACCATGGAGATCGTGGAGTCCGTGCCGGACAGTACCGTCAAGGTCCGGCTGCAGTTCACCAAGCCGTTCAAGGCCCTGAACCCCACCACCTTCACGTTCACCTCCGTTCCCGGCGGCACCGAAGTCAAGTGGCGGATGACCGGCGAGAACAAGGGAGCTGCCAAAATCTTCGCGTTCTTCGTGAACATGGACAAGATGGTGGGCTCGGACTTCGAGCGCGGCCTTGCATCGCTGGCCGGCACCGTGGCGGCCAGGAAAAAGGGCTGACTTGTGGGGACCGTGGCCGAGGCGTTGGCAGCGATGCCGGAGCCGGGCCGCGGTTGCCTTGAGCGGGTAATCCGGATCGCCTATGACCTGGCACCGGAGGCAAGCGAAGGGGTCAGCTACGGCATGCCGGCACTGAAACTGGACGGTAAGCCCCTCATCGCCGTGGTGGCAGCAGCCAGGCATCTGTCTATTTACCCGTTCTCGGGTTCCGTAGTGGCTGCCGTTGCCGGAACGCTGGAAGGGTTTTCGCTGTCCAGGGGGACCATCCGTTTCTCACCCGAACATCCCGTTCCGGACAGCGTGGTGGCTGAGATTGTCCGGCTCCGGATGGCGGAAATCAGGGGCTGAGCCGCGGCGCTATGCCAGCAGCATGGCCACGGTGTTGCGCAGCGACGATGCGACCAGGACGTCGTCCTGCTCCGCCACCTTGTCGCAGAAGATCTCGGGGCAGTACCAGCCGTCGAAGCCGGTCGCCTTGGTGGCGTCCACCCATTCCTGCAGCGGAATGTTCCCGGCTCCGGTCCATACGTTGCGTGAAGAGGACTGGTCCGGGACGTCGCCGGCTGCAACCGGCAGGCCATCACAAACGTGGACAGCGGCAATGATCTCTGCCGGAAGGGCAGCGACTTGCTCCACGGTGTCGCCGGTGACCCAGAAATGCCAGAAATCCACGCACAGCTTTGCGTTGGGCCGGTCAATGGTTTCGAGAATCTGCAGGGCCTGGGCCAGCCGGTTGACAGGAGCCCAGGCCAGCGGCTCAAGGTAGAGGCCAACGCCGTGGTCGGCCGCAATGTCGGCAGCCAGGGCCACCCGCCGGGCGGTATCGGCGAGGGCGTCCTTTTCATCCATGCCCAGTGTGCCGCGGAAGCGGGCATCTCCGGGGGCCAGGATCCCGGCCTTGAAATCGTGCACCACGCGGACGTCCACGGGGCCTGTGCACATCTGGACGAAGGGCGCACCCACCACTTGCGCCACCTGGGCCAGCCGGGTGGCGTCCCGGATGAAGTCCTGGTCCGGCGCCTCCTGGATTGCCCCCACACCGGAAACCGGGAATCCAGCCAGGGCGGGCAATAGGTCCTGGGCGGTATAGCCGGCATCGAGGAAACGGAACAGCTTCGGGGTCTGCAACTCCACCGCGTCATAGCCCGCCGCTTTGGCCACCGCAATATCCCGCAAAGTGGTGCCATGGAACGCGGCAGTTGAGTTCATCGAAATCTTCATTGGTTCCTTCAGTTGCGGTTGCCGGGGCAAGAATTGGAGCGCTCTAATACTTGTGGAACTTTGTCATGACAAAGTCTTGCTGTCAATGGCGATTCGCGGCACGCCATGAGGGGCAAGAAGCTGGCCGGATTCCTGAAACCTGGGTTTTCCGGCGATTCAGCGCCTGTCATTGCGCACCACAAGGCCCCGGAGTACTGTGTGCCCACGGCATGGCGGGCGGCACAGCGTAAGAAGGCGATCCGGATGTGGTTCGGCGGCGTTTCCCAGGAACGGTCCCATCAAAAACAGGGCAAGGACCAGCGGATAAAACCACCACGGCCCCGTTTGGTCCTTGTGCCTTCGCTGGTTCTGGTTGTTGTCGTTGCCGTGGCCGGCTGCAGCGCTGCGGAACCCGCCGGCGCCGGGCCGGAAAACGTTGGCCAACCCGTGGCGGAAGGGACGGCAGGCGCCAATGAGGCGGCTTTCCTGGATGCGCAGACGCAGGCGACGGCCACCAAAGCAAAGACAGTGGGACCTGCTCCGAACTCCGCCGGCCAGGCGGCGCTGGCACCGGGCAGCCCCGATCCAGGGTGCCAGTTGCTGTGGCCCCGTCGGCAGTTTCCCGTGCCGGAATCCGACGCGGAACGCCCCTACCTGGACCAGATCGTTGCCTGCGCGGGTGGGGCAACGCTGCGGATTACCAACAACTCCAAAATGGTGTGGGCCTTCTACAGTCCTGACAAAAGCACCGTCACACCGGTGGCGCCAACGGACACGATGGTGTTGTTCCACCAGGTGGCGTTCGAAAAGAAGCTGCATCTGTCGGCATTTATGGTCCCCGGCGAGACAGTTTCGGTCCCCATCGGGGCGGCGGACAGCCTGTCCTGGTTGCTGGATCCGTTTTTGTCACTGGCCTGGACCGGCGGTGCCTGGCTTGAACAGGGAACCGCAAAGGCCGCGAAAGCCGGGACCAAGTACCTGTTCGCCCGTGGCTCCCCGGGCCGGAAGGCGGTGTGGGATTGCACGGAGGCCGTTTACAAGGCGGCTGCTGCGGGGGCCTCCGATGTTGCAACCTGGGATACCGGAAAGACGCTTAAAACCGGGCTTGGCCTCTCCTTCGGTGCCGGCAAGTGCGCCACCTCCTGGCAGGCGGCCCGGCAGTCCGCGGCGGACCTTCCGCCGCTGGCGGCGATCCAGAATGCGCGTGGGCAGGCGCAAATCCTGGAGGCCGACGCCGGGCTGGTCAAGCAGGGTGCCAAGGCCTTCAAGCTGACGCTCTGCGCCGTACGGCGGGTCTTCTGCAAACCCTAGGGCTGGCGCGGGGGCCGGGAGGCCAGCGGTTCGACGCCGGTGCCCCGGTTGCTTTCATAGACCAGTACCAGGGCGGTTCCCACGCCCACGGCGGCCATGGTGGGGCCTGCCACGAAATACAGCGGCAGCAGCGTAGCTGTCCAGACACCAGCCGCATAAAGCCACACCCACGGCCAAGGGTTCCCGGCGTCGGTCAGCGGGCCCCGGCGGGGCAGGTCACCAGGTTTCCGGTTCGGCCTCAGCTGAGAAAGGGTTCTTTTCCTGCGCCGCTCTACCAGCCCGTGCAGCCAGTTCCACAGGGGGCCGTTGAGTACCGCGATGTAGAAGGCAGCGATGAGCGCTGCTGCCACAGCGTTGGACGGCCAGGTGCCGGGCGCCTGCCAGCTGAAGCCACCGTAGGAGCAGAACCAGGCTAGCCACCACTGCACCTCCGCACCGTCCGCCGGGCTGCACTGCAGTGCCGCCTGCAGCGGCTTCAACGTGCTCAGCCACGACATGAGGGGCGGGGCAAGCCCCACCCCGGCAATAAATGCCAAGGCCCGGGTAGCCGCCAGGCTTTTGACCATGACCCGGTGGGGACGGAGCCTCCGGTCCGTAGGGTCGCCGATCGGGATGCCTACGGGGGCGGGCGCCGGCGCTCCGCCGCCCAGCACTGGCGGCAGGATGAGCCGTGCCAGTGGGTCGATGACCTCGACCCGGTTCCGCGAATAGACGATGTGATCGTAAATCAGGGCTGCCCGGTTGTAGATGGCGTGTTCCTCGGGACCGGGCCCTGGGGCGGGGTTTTTGGGATTGTTCCGGTCAAACAGGTTCTCGAACACAGGCCGCGTGCCGTTGTGATCCGTGCTGATGGGACCTGCGGGGACAAAATCGAACTTTCCCCACATGTTGATCCAGCGGAACCTGGTGTTGTGCATCCAGTCCGCAACGGGATCTGTTCCGTTGCCGCCCCATTTGGCGTACCCCAGTAGGCCCACTCCACTGCCTACGGTGACGAAGTTGGTCACTTGGGCGCTGCAGCCACTCAGCCCTTTCTGGAAGAGGACCTGGGCACTCACTGCTGCACCCTGGCTGTGCGCCACCAACGTGATCGGGATGCCCAGGGCATTCCAGGGGGAAAGGGTCCGGATAATGCGCTGGCGCATTGCCGCAGCTTGCAGCGGCCGGCGGAGCCACACCTGGGGATCACCAAGAAACTCGGCGAACAGGCTGACGAAAGCTCCCACGAAGCGGCCCAGGCCGGGCACGTTTGCCAGGAAGATCACCACTCCCAGCAGGGCCAAACCCGGAATCAGGACCACAAAACCCAGAACGGCGGTGCTGGCAGACAGGATGACCTGTTTGATGCGCTTGAGCAACCAGAAGGGATTGCTGCGGGACGGACGCCCCGCATAAAGGTTCCACCACAGGAGCTCCATGGACCGGCCGTAAACCTTCGGCATCATGGTCCAGGCCCACGAATACGTGTCCGTGGCGGTGGCGGGAACGAAGTCCGCGCCCCAGGAGGCCTCGGTGATCAGGATGGTGGCGTATTCGGGGTGGTGCTCCGCCCCGGGGCCTGGGTTGTGGCGGCGCAGGACGCGGGCGCGGATGGAGGGAGTATCGATCACGGCGGAGGCGTCGGTGATGATCAGCGGCGCACACGTCAGGCAGCCCACATCGTCCAGTGCGTAGTCGCGGAAGCTCTGCGCCAGCGGCTGTGCCCATTCCTGCAGCGTCCCGCCCTTCAGCGCCTTGCCCATGCCGTGGACAAACACCACCACCTGGTCCGGGGGTAGCTCCCCGGTGCTGGAAACAGGTGCCTGCCCGGGAAGGCACCACCAGGACCGGAGTGCCGGAATCACGCGATTGAGGGACCACATAGGTAAATAGTGCGCGGAAAATGATCCGGCGGAACCGGGAAAAAGCGCCGCATTTAGGGGATTCCCCGCACATCAGGGTGCGGGTTGCCGCAGGGCGCCGCGCCCGGCGCGGCCAGATGGCAAGTGCCGCATAAATTCCCTATATCGCCGTAGCCCGTTCAGTTCCATAATGGCCTCATAAGCTACGGGGATTCCCGCGCCACGATGCCGGCCAATGACGGCCGTACCGGGCGCCCGGGTCCCAAGTGGCCGCCCCGGCAATCGGCGGAACGGGCGGCGACGCGGCCCGGCAGGGGGCCGCAACAGGGGGCGCGCAGAACCGCCGGAGCGAAACAGCACAAAGGAAATCATCATGCTGAAGGATTCAAATATCATGGCGGTCCTCGCGGCCAAGGACATCAACAGGGCCAAGGATTTCTACCGGGACAAGCTGGGAATGGAGCCGTCCGGGTCAATGGAGGAGGACAGCCTGATGTACACGGCCGGCGGTGGCACCGGCTTCCTGATCTACCAGACTGAAAACGCCGGTTCGGCGAAGAACACCCAGATGGGGTGGGAGACGGACAACCTGGAACGCGACATGGAGGAACTCCGCGGACGTGGTGTCACCTTCGAGGAGTACGACTTCCCCGGGCTGAAGACGGAGAACGGCGTGGTTGCCAATGAATGGGGCAAATCCGCCTGGTTCCTGGACAGCGAAGGGAACATCCTCAACCTTTCCCAGCGCCTCTGAAGCGCCGGGACAGAAAGCAGCAGCAGTACGACGGCGGGACCCGGCGCGCTGGGCCAGCCACCCTGGGAAGGTGGCGGGGAAGCGGTGGCCGGGTGCCGCCGTCGTGCGCTAACTAAACCGCGGGTGCCCGCTTGATAGCGGAGCGGAGCGTGGTGCGCAGCGTGAGGTGGTTGCGCCGGCTGACCACAATTACTGCAACGAGCGCGGTCAGCAGCACGATGATGCCGCCGGCGGCCACCGACCAGCGGGCGCCGAACTCGGATCCGATCCAACCCATCAGCGGGGCGCCCAGGGCGGTGCCGCCCTGCAGGATGGCCAGGTAGAGCGCCAGGACCCGGCCGCGGAACTGCGGTTCCACGGAAAGCTGGATGCTGGTGTTGCAGCTGTTCAGGAACGTGATGGACGCCAGGCCCACCGGGATCAGGATGACGGCGTACAGCCAGAATGTCGGCGATACGCTGCCCAGGATGGTGAAGAAGCCCAGGCCCAGGGCGCCGCCCAGGAGCAGGCGGAGCCGGGGCCCGGACCGGCGTGCCGCCAGCAGCGCACCGGCCAGCGTACCCACGGCCATGATGGAGCCCAGCAGGCCGAACTCGCCGGGTCCCATCCGGAATTCCGTGGTGGCCATCAGCGCGTTGGTGATGGGAAAGTTCATGCCGAAGGCGCCCAGGATCCCCACCAGCACCATGATCAGCACCAGGTCCGGGCGGCGCCGGACGTAGGCGATGCCCTCGGCCACTTGGTGTTTGCTGCGGCTGACGGTCGCAGGCTGCGCCAGTTCCGAGGTGCGGATCCGGAACAGCGAGAAGATGACCGCGGCGAAGCTTGCGGCGTTGATCAGGAACACCGGGCCGGTGCCCACCCAGGCGATCAGCACACCGGCGATGGCGGGGCCGGTGAGCCTTGCGGTGTTGAAGGAAGCGGAGTTCAGGGCCACGGCGTTGGCGATGTTGTCCTGGCCCACCAGCTCCGAGACAAAAGCCTGGCGTGCGGGTGCATCGATGGCGCTGGCGATGCCCAGGCACAGGGCGGCCACATACGCGTGCCAGAGCTGGGCGGTGCCGGTGACCACCAACAGGCCGATGGCCAGGCCGGTCAGGCCCATGGCCAGCTGGGTCCAGAGCAGGATGACGCGTTTGCGGTACCTGTCGGCCAGCACCCCGCCGTAAGGTCCCAGGAGCAGCATGGGCAGGAACTGCAGGCCGGTGGTGATGCCCACTGCGGCGCCGGAATGGTTGGTCAGGACTGTCAGGACCAGCCAGTCCTGGGCCACGCGCTGCATCCAGGTGCCGATGTTTGACACCAGCGCCCCGCCCGCCCAGATCCGGTAGTTGGGGTTTTCCAGGGCCCGGAACATGGCGCTCATTTGCCGCTCATTTCCTGCATCAGCTGGGCGGCCCGGCTAAGGACGCCCCGGTCCTCGTCACTCAGGCCTGCGACCCGCTGTGCCAGCCACGCAGTCCGCTGCTCCCTCGCCTCGGCGAGGACGGCCCGGCCGGCGCCGGTGATGGTGATGTTCACCTGCCGGCCGTCGTCCGGGTGGACCTGTCGGGAGACAAACTCCTGGTCGGCGAGGGCGTTGACGATCCGGGTCATGGACGGCGCCTGGACATGTTCGAGGTCCGCCAGGCCGCGCAGGGTGAAGGGGCCGTTGCTGTTCAGGTGGGCCAGCACGGTGTACTGGCCGGGGGTGATGGCATCGCCGGTGGCCTCGATGCGGAGCCGGCGGGATGTCCGCATCACGGCGGTCCGGAGCTCGATGGCCAGGCTGTCCTGCGGGCTGTCCGCAGGAGGGGTGTCTTGAGTGGGGGAAATCGTGGTGTCAGTGCCGGCCATATCCGCGGGTGCGCCTCCTGGCGATAATCGTTAGCAATGCTAATTAGCTTCGCTAACAAGTATCCTCCCGCAGGGTCTTCGCGGCAAGGTGCGCGCGGGTGTTCCTCGTCTCAAGCGAACGGTTCCGATAGTTTCCACCCATTCCGCGAAACCGGAAGTGCCCGGCGGTTGATGGCGGGATGGTCTGCGTAGGTCCTGACGCACCGCCGAAGGGTCCCGGCCGGCGGTCCCGCGGCAACCTGGCGTCATCTCGAAAGCGGTTGCTTTCGCCACAGACTGTTGTTATTGCGTAAACTTTACGATAGTTTCTTGTTGTGATGCAGGTCGCACGGTGGGGATGCCGGCGGCCACATGCCAACCAAAGGACAATGATGACCAGCGAGCCACGCAGCAGCACCCCGGAACAAAGACTCAAGGCCCTGCATCAGCGGCTCGGCGGCATCGCCTACGGCGGGGACTACAACCCCGAGCAGTGGCCCCGCGAGCTCTGGGATGAGGACGTCCGCCTGATGAAGGAGGCCGGCGTCAACCTGGTCACCCTCGCAGTGTTCTCGTGGAGCAGGCTTGAAACGGCGGACGGTGTCTACGACTTCGACTGGCTGGATGAAGTGATGGATCTCCTGCACGCCAACGGCATCGGCGTGGACCTGGCCACCCCGGACGCCGTGCCGCCCGCCTGGCTGATTACCCAGCACCCTGACATCCTCCCGGTCCTGGCGGACGGGTCCACCTTCGGGTTCGGCTCCCGGCAGCACTTCGACGTTTCGCATCCTGTGTACCGGGCCAAATCACTGGCCATGGCGGAAACCATGGGGGAGAGGTACGCCACGCACCCCGCGCTGTGCATGTGGCACGTCAACAACGAATACGGTCCCGTGTCCTACGGCCCGCACGCGGACCGGGCATTCCGGATCTGGCTGCAGGAGAAGTACGGCAGCGTGGACCGGCTCAACCAGGCCTGGAGCACGGATGTGTGGGGCCAGGTCTACTCGGACTGGGCCCAGGTCAACGCGCCGGCCCAGCCCCGCACCTGGTCCAACCCGTCACGCAGGCTGGACTACCACCGGTTCACGTCGGACAGCATGCTGGCCCACTACAAGGCGGAGCGGGACATCCTGCGCACGCACACCCCGGACCTGCCCATCGTCACCAACTTCATGCGCTTCTATAAAAACAACGACTACTGGGCCTGGGCAGCCGAGGAGGACTCCGTGGCCCTGGATATCTACCCGGACCCGCGGGAGGAAGACGCCCACGTGGCGGCGGCCCTGAACTTCGACCTGATGCGCTCGCTGCGCAAAGGCCAGCCGTGGCTGGTCATGGAACAGGCCACCGCCGCTGTCAGCCAGTGGTCCGTGAACGTGTCCAAGCTGCCGGGCAAAATGCGGCTCGGCTCCTACCAGGCCATCGCCCAGGGCGCCGACTCCATCCTGTTTTTCCAGTGGCGGCAGGCCAAGGGCGGCACCGAGCGGTACCACTCCGGCATGGTCAACCACGCCGGTCCCAACACCCGGGTGTTCCGCGAAGTCTGCGGACTGGGCCAGGAGTTGAAGAGCCTTGGCGGCATCGCCGGAACGCGGTCCGCTGCGAAGGTGGCAGTGGTCTTCGACTGGGACTGTTGGTGGGCCCTGGAGCTGGGGAATTCGCCGCGTTCCGACCTTAACTATGCGCAGGAAGTACTCCGCCTGTACCGGCCGTTCTTCGACGCCAACATCACTGTCGACTTTGTTGATACCAAAAGTGACCTCACCCCGTACAGCCTGGTGGTCCTGCCGGCCACGTATTTACTGACGGATGGTGCCGCGCAGCGGATCGAGGACTACGTGGCCGGCGGCGGACGCCTGGTGGCCAGCTACCTGTCCGGCATGGTGGACCAGGACAACACCATCCGCTTGGGCGGCTACCCGGGAGCCCTCCGCACGGTCCTGGGCGCCTGGAGCGAGGAACTGCATCCGCTGGCTGGCGAGGGGGAGGAAGTAAAACTGCGCACGGCCGACGGCGGCACAGCCTCCGCCGGTTACTGGACCGAGCACCTGCACGCCGAGTCCGCTGACGTCCTGGCCAGTTACGGCTCCGGCCGGCTGGAAGGTTTTCCCGCGGTCACCCGCAACTCGTTCGGCAAAGGTACTGCCCTGTATCTGTCAGCCAGGGTAGACGACTCCTACCTGGCGGACCTGCTCGCAACCGAACGCCAGGGTGCCGGAATCCGCCCGGAACTTCAGGCACCTCCGGGAGTCCAGGTCCGGCGTCGTACTGGTGCTGCACGCAGCTACCTCCTGGTCCTCAACCACAACGATGCCCCGGCTCTGGTTGACCTGCAGGCCGGCGGCACCGACCTCATTACCGGGAACCCTGTCAGCGGCAGGGTGGAACTGGCCGCGAACGGCGTCCTGGTCATCGACGAACCCACCCCACAGACGGCCCGCTAGGAGGCACCATGGCCATGCGATTGGAAATTCCCCCCGAAGCGGTCACCGCAGACCCGCCCGGCAAAGGCGGCAAAAACAGGAACGGCGGCCGCCGCAACAAGCCCGGCAGCTGGAAAGTCGCCATCACCCGTGACTGGCGGCTCTACACCCTGGTTCTGCTGCCGCTGATCTACTTTGCGGTGTTCCGCTACCTGCCCATGGCCGGGAACGTGATCGCATTCCGCCAGTTCCAGCCCGGCGGCAGCATCTTCGGCGAAAAATGGGTGGGCCTGAAGTACGTCACCTTGTTCATCAACGATCCCAGCTTCTGGCAGGCCTTCCAGAACACCATCATCCTCGGCGTCCTGACCCTGCTCTTTTGCTTCCCCATGCCCATCATCTTCGCGCTGATGCTCAATGAACTGCGCTCGCAGAAGTTCAAGAAGCTGGTCCAGACCGTGGCGTACCTGCCGCACTTTATGTCCGTGGTGATCATCGCGGGCATGATCCTGCAGAACTTCTCCATGACCGGCACGGTGAACCAGGTGGCCAATTCCCTCTTTGGCACCACCGTGAACTTCACCCAGGACGCGGGCTGGTTCCGGCCCATGTACATCAGCTCCGAGGTGTGGCAAACCATGGGCTGGGGCGCCATCCTCTACCTTGCGGCGCTGACCCGGGTGGACGAATCCCTGTACGAGGCGGCCCGGATCGACGGCGCCAACCGGTGGCAGCAAACCTGGCACGTCACGCTCCCGGCCATCCGCCCCACCATCATCACCCTGCTGATCCTGAACATCGGCACGTTCATGGCTGTGGGCTTCGAGAAGATCCTGTTGATCTACAACCCGCTCAACTACGAAACCTCCGATGTCATCTCCACCTACCTGTACCGGGTGGGCCTGGAATCGAGCAACTTCAGCTACGCCGCAGCGATCGGAATGTTTGAATCCGTCATCGGCCTGACGCTGATCCTCTCCGCGAACGCGATCTCCAAGCGGCTCGCAGGAACGAGCCTGTGGTGAAAGGGACAACCATGAAGGACACCCTCCTGAAGCGGAACCGGGCCGGTAGGGACACGGGAGTCCTGGTCAAGGACATGAAGGTTTCCCGCAGCATGTGGGTCTTCCGGGGCGTGAACCTGGTCTTCCTGCTGGCCGTGCTGTTCCTGACCGTGTACCCGTTCCTGAACATCGTGGCCCAGAGCTTTTCCAGCGAAGGCTTTATCAACGCCGGGCAGGTCAACCTGTTCCCCATGGGCTTCAACGTGGAGACGTACCGGCTGATCCTGGCCGACTCCACGTTCTGGAACAACTACGGCAACACGGTGCTGTACACGGTCGTGGCCACCACCATCTCCATGGTGCTCACCACCAGCTTCGCGTACGCCATCGCCAAGAAGGACCTCAAAGGCCGCAGCGTTTTTATCGGCATCGCAGTGTTCACCATGTTCTTCAATGGCGGGCTGATCCCCAACTACGTGCTGATCAGCTCGCTGGGCATGCGGGACACCCTGTGGGCCGTGGTGCTGCCCAACGCCATCAGCGTCTTCAACCTCCTGATCATGAAGTCGTTTTTCGAGAACATGCCGCGTGAACTGGAGGAAGCCGCCGCGATTGACGGCCTCACCCAGTACGGCGTGCTGTTCAGGGTGGTACTGCCACTGAGCAAGGCGATTGTGGCCACCATGGTCCTGTTTTACGCAGTGGCCAACTGGAACTCCTGGTTCCAGGCCTTCCTCTACCTGGACAACCCGGACCTGTTCCCGGTGACCATCTACCTGCGCAACATGATCGCCGGGGTCACCACCGCAGGATCCGCGGGCGGGACGGCGGAAAACGTGGGCCAGATTGCGGCCAACATCCAATCCGTCACCATCGTCCTGACCGTTATCCCCATCCTTTGTGTCTACCCGTTTGTGCAGAAGTACTTCTTCTCGGGCGTCATGCTCGGTTCCGTCAAGGAATAACCCCTTACGAAAGGAAAGCCCATGATCCGCAGACGAGATTTCCTCGGCCTGTCCGCACTGGCAGCTTTTGGCCTGGTGGCCGCCGGCTGTGACTCCGATTCCGGCAGCAAGGTTGACACCACCAAGGCCCGCAACGGCGCGATGGACAGCTTTGGGGTGGGGGATACGTTCAAGGCGACGGTGCCGCTGAGCTTCACCTTCCTTTTCAGCGACCAGCCCACCTACCCGTATAAGAAGGACTGGCTGCTGTTCACCAAAATGGCGTCGGACAACAACGTCACGCTGGAGACCACCATCGTCCCCAGCAGCGACTACGAGCAAAAGCGCAGCCTCCTGATCAGCTCCGGCAGCGCCCCGGAAATCATCGCCAAAACCTACCCCGGCCAGGAGAGCGCCTACGTCTCGTCCGGCGCCGTCCTGCCGGTGAGCGACTACGTCGACCTGATGCCGCACTTCCAGGACAAGGTGAAGAAGTGGAAGCTGGAGGCGGAGATCGCCGGCCTGACACAGGAGGACGGGAAATACTACGTCTTGCCCGGCCTGCATGAGGAACTGTGGCCGGACTACACGCTGGCATTCCGCACGGACATCCTGGAAAAGGAAAGCATTGCCGAACCCGAAACCTGGGACGAGTTCCGTGAGGTGCTGCGGAAGCTGAAAAAGGCGTACCCGGACGTGGTGCCGTTCTCGGACCGGTTCAACGGCAACAGCGTCCTGAACATCGCCGGCAGCGCGTTCGGCACGGTGGCCGGCTGGGGCCTGGTGGACGGGCTGAGCTTCGACGAGTCCGCCAAGGAGTTCAGCTTCGGCGCCGGCAACTCCCAGTTCAAGGAGCTGGTGACGTACTTCAACTCCCTGGTGTCCGAGGGCCTGATGGACCCGGAAAGCTTCACCCAGACCGACGATTCCGCCATCCAGAAGTTCACCTCGGGCAAGTCGTTTGTTATCAGCGCCAACTCCCAAAACATCATCACCTACCGCACGTCCATGGAGCAGTCCCTGGGCAAGGGCAACTTCTCCGTCCGCAAGATCACCGTACCCGGCGGGCCGGCGGGCGACATCATCGGCGGCTCCCGGCTGGAAAACGGCATCATGCTGAACTCGTCCGTCAAGGACAAAGACAGCTTTGTGGCCCTGATGCAGTACCTGGACTGGCTTTTCTACAGCGACGCCGGCCAGGAGTTCGCCAAGTGGGGCGTGGAAGGAACCACATTCACCAAGGAGGGCGGCAAGCGCAAGCCCGCGGCAGACATCAACTTCCAGGGCCTGAACCCGGCCGGCACCAAGGACCTCCGCGTTGACTATGGTTTCTCCGGCGGCAACTTTGCCTACGGCGGCACCACCGACCTGCTGCAGTCCACCTTTAACGAGGAGGAGCTGGCCTTCCAAAAGGCGATGCAGGCCAAAAAGCCCAAGGCCGTGGCGCCGCCGGTCCCGTTCAGCGACGTGGACCGTGAACAAGCCACCCTGGTGCTCACCCCGCTCAAGGACCACGTCAAGCAAAACACGCTGAAGTTCATCACGGGCCAGCGCAGCCTGGGCGAGTTCGATGCCTACCTCAAGGAGCTGGACGCCAAGGGCATGTCCAAATACGTAGAGTTGGCCAACAAGGCGTACAAGGCGTACGAGGACAAGAAGTAGGAATGACGACGGCGGCGCGCGGCTTCCGGCGGTAACCGAAAGGCAGCGCGTGGTTGCGAAGAAGACGGAGTACGGTTCCGGCCCCCTGTTCAGGGTGGCCGGAACCGTTGCCGGTGTGATGATGGGCTCCATCCTCCTGGTGGCAGCCAACGCTCTGCTCCTGCTGGTGCCTCTGCTGGGATTCCAGCCCCTGCTGTTGATCCTGGCCTGCATCCCCGTGGGGCCCGCAGTGGTGGCGGCCATGTACGCGTTTAACCGCCTGCTGGCCGGGCAGGACACCGGCGTGTTCCGGGACTTCGTCCGCGGCTACCGCCGGAACGCCGGCCAGGCGCTCCTGGTCTGGCTGCCGTACCTGGCGGTGCTCGCCGTCGTCGGGTTCAACCTCCTGGTGCTGCCGGGCGGGGACGCCGCGGCCCCGGTGGCCGGCGGTGCCCGGATCGGCCTGGTGGGGCTTGGGCTGCTGGTCCTGACGGCGGCGGCCACTGCCCTGTTGCTGCTGTCCCGGTTCACATTCCGGGTGCGGGATCTTTACCGGCTGTCCCTGTACAGCATCGGGGCCCGGAAACGGGTGTCACTGGGCAACGCGGGCATCCTGTTTGTGGCCGGATTCCTGCTGCTCATTTCCACGGCGTACCTGCTGCCGGTCATCGCCGGGGCCGTGGTGTTCCTGGTCTGCCTCAACTCCCGGCCGCTCCTGGCCTTCATTGAGGGGAAGTTCACCGCGCACCAGTGAGGCCCACCCGGACCAGAAGAGGCCCGGCTGCCTGCCTACAGCGGCGTGACCGTCACCGGTGTCAGCATTTCCCGGCCGAAGCCCACCACCGTGCGGGGGCCGTGCAAAATGACCTCATGCGTGGCAACATCAGCGGTGCTCGACGTAGCCACATGCAGCTTCACCAGTCCCGGCGTGACCACCCGCTGCAGGTCCAGGCCCGTGAAAGAGGTCCGGTCGGCGTGGACGGTGAACTCCAGTTCCGCTGACGCACCTGCGGCGAGCTCCACCCGCGCGTACCCGATCAGCTCCCGGACCGGCCGGACCACCTCGCCCACCGGGTCCGCCAGGTACAGCTGGACCACTTCGGCGCCGGCCAGGGACCCGGTGTTGGTGACGGTGCAGCCCACGGTGACGGTCCCCGTGGTGGACATGGTGGGTGCGCTCGCCGTGTGGCCGGAAAAGCCGAACGAGGTGTAGGAAAGGCCGTGGCCAAAGCCGAACAGCGGCGAGGGGTCCAGGGCGCTGACGCCGGACGCGCCGGCGAGGCTGCTGTGCAGGTAGGTGCCGGGTTGGCCGCCGGCCGTCCGGGGGACCGAAACGGGGAGTTTGCCGGTGGGGGTCCGTGCGCCCGTCAGCACATCCCACAAGGCTTCCGCCCCCTCCTCACCCGGGAAGAAGCCCTGCACCAGGGCGCCCGCCCGGTCGGCAAACTCACCCAGCGCGTAAGGCCGGCCGCTGAGGATCACCACCACCGTCCGGGTCCCGGCAGCCTCAGCAGCGGTCAGCACCCGGTCCAGCAGCAGCCGTTGGTCCCCGGGCAGTTGCAGGTCGCCCACGTCGTTGCCTTCACCGGAAGTGCCGCGGCCAAAGAGGCCCGCGTTATCTCCCACCACAATGACGCAGGTGTCCACGGCAGCGGCCAGGCGGCAGGCCTCCTCGATTCGGTCCTCCGGGATCACCTCGCAGGTCCCGGACGCCGCGCTCTGTACCGCCCCGCACCGGCCGGCGGCTGCCTCGGCGACGGTAGGAACAGTAATTCCCATAGGGATGTCAGGGTGCGAAGCGCCCACATGCGCATCAAAGGAATAGCAGCCCAACATGGCGAACGGGTCCTGGGACAGCGGGCCCACCACGCCCACCGACGCCAAAGCCGCAGCCGGCAGCGGAAGGGTGGGGCCGCCGTCGTGCGTCCTGTTGGTCAGCAGCACCAAGGACTGGGCTGCAATCTCCCTCGCCAGCGCCCGGTGTTCCGCGGGGTCAAGGTCGATGGTCCCGGCAGCCAGGGCAGGCGGGGCAGGGTCAAAAGCGGCGGAGAGGAGCCCGGCTTCCTGTTTCTGGGTCAGCACCCGGCGCAGGGCGGTGTCCACCAGGGCCTCGGGCACGGCACCGGATCGGACAGCCTCGAGCAGGGGTGTGCCGTAGCAGTTCATGGTGGGCAGTTCCACGTCCACGCCTGCGGCAAGCGCCAAGGCAGCGGCCTCGCCCGAATCGGCGGCCACGCCGTGGGTGGCGTTCAGGAAGGCAATGCCGAAGTAGTCTGCCACCACGGTGCCGGTGAACCCCCACTCGTCCCGCAGCAACGCGGTGAGCAACGCCCGGTTCGCGGCGGCCGGAACGCCGTCCGTGTCCGTGTAGGCGTGCATCACCGAGCGCGCCCCGCCATGCCGGATCGCCATTTCAAAGGGCGGCAGCATCACATCGGCCAGTTCACGCGGGCCCATGGAAACAGGGGCGTGGTTGCGCCCGGCGCGCGAGGCGGAGTAGCCCACAAAGTGCTTGAGCGTGGCTACGATGCCGGTCTCCTCAAGTCCGCCGACGTAGGCGGACGCCACCGTGCCCACCAGGTAGGGGTCCTCGCCGATGGTTTCCTCCACGCGACCCCACCGCAGGTCGCGGACCACGTCCAGTACGGGGGCCAGTCCCTGGTGGACGCCGAGGGCGCGCATCTGCCCGCCGATCAGCCCGGCCATGCGCCGGACCAGGCCGGGGTTGAAGGTGGCGCCCCAGGCCAGCGGGACCGGGAACGCCGTGGCTTTCCACGCCGCCAGCCCGGCCAGGCATTCCTCATGGACCTGGGCCGGAATACCGAAGCGGGAGGCGGCCATGATCTGTTCCTGGGCTGCTGCCAGCCGCCGGGCGCCTTCGAGTGGCTCCACCGGGACTGTCCCGTACATGCGGGTGATCTGGCCCAGGCCTTGGGAGATCATTTCCTCCCAGGTCCGTTCGTCGCCTGCCATTTCGTTCTGCAGCGGTGCCACGGAATCGCCGTCGGTGGAGGCGTTCACCCAGACGCCTGCCAGTTGGGCCAGCTTTTCCGGGAGCGTCATCTGGAGCATCAGGCGTTCGACGGCGGCGCCTGGGTCCGCAGGATCCTGCGCCAAGGGGAAGGCTTGTTTTTCGGCGGCACCGCTGGTCACGGGCTTCTCCTCAGGGTTGGCTATCAATTTCTAAGAAAGTATCAGAAAATTCCAGTAAGTTTCTAGGGGCAAAGTCCTTGACGTGGCTGTGAGCGCATCCCTACGGTTGAGGAGAGGCCGAAAACATGCCTTGAAGGCTCGGCAGAAACTTATGCGTAGAGATGGAAACTTTCGTCCCGAGAGTCCGTGACAGTCCACCTGCGCAACGAACATCCACTGCAATGACGGAGAAAACATGCGGACGTACAGAGTGGCCATCGTCGGAACCGGCGGCATCGCGGCGGTGCACGCCGACAACCTCTCCCGGACCGGAGGGCGGGCGGAGCTGGTAGCCGCCTGCGACGTGGACCGGGAACGGCTGGACGCGTTTGCCGGGCAGCACGGAATTCCCGGCCGCTACCTAACGCTGACTGAACTGCTGCAGGAGGCAAAACCGGATGTGGTGCACCTATGTACCCCGCCGATGCTGCACATTGACCAGGCCATCGAATGCCTTGAAGCGGGCGTGCACGTCCTGTCGGAGAAGCCGCCGGCCCTGAGCCTTGCAGATTTTGACCGGCTCGATAAGGCACAGGCCCGCGGTGGAGCGCAGTTCTCCTGCGTGTTCCAGCACCGGTTCGGCGATGCGTCAGCCGCGGCGCAGCAGCTGATCGGCGGCAGCGATTTCGGCCGTCCGCTGGTGGCCCGCTGCGATACCCTCTGGTACCGCCCGGACAGCTACTGGGACCTTCCGTGGCGCGGAACCTGGAATGCTGAAGGCGGCGGCCCCACCATGGGCCACGGGATCCACCAGTTCGATCTGCTCCTGCATCTGATGGGCCCGTGGGCCGAGGTCACTGCCATTGCGTCCCGGCAGGACCGGGCCACCTCTACGGAAGACCTGTCCGCAGCAATCGTCCGCTTCGAAAACGGCGCCGTGGCCACCATCATCAATTCGCTGCTCTCGCCCCGGGAAACCTCGGACATCAGGATCGACTGCGAGTTCGCCACAGTGGAGCTCAGCCACCTATACGGCTACAGCACGGACAACTGGACCGTGACTGCCGCGCCCGGCCACGAGGATGCAGTGGCCGGGGCATGGAATGCGCAGCCTTTGGAGCGGGGCAGCGGCCATGTGGCGCAGTTCCTGGCCATGTATGACGCGCTCGACGCCGGCCGGCCGCTTCCGGCGGGCGCCGCCTCAGCACGGCAAACCCTTGAGCTTGCTGCCGCGATCTACGCTTCGGCGTTCACCGGCGCCGCGGTGAGCCGCGGTCAGATTGTGCCGGGCCACCCGTTCTATACCGGCATGGACGGGGAGGGACTGGGCAGCCGCGTGCTGGACGGGACCGCCCTTCGCGCTGCCAGCATCTGACCCAACCACTTTTTCAGGAGAAAACCATGAGCACCCTTGCAACCACCACCGGCCAGGTGAGCCACACCGATGACGGCGCCGCGCTCGCGTTTACCGTCGATGGCCGCCCCATCGCCACCTATACCTACCGGCCCACCGATGACCAGTACGAAAGCCCCCGGCCGTTTTTCCACCCGCTCACCACCCTGGGCGGGGACGAGGTGACCATCTCGCGGCCGTGGGACCACGTCTGGCACAAGGGCCTGTCCTGGGCACTGCCCAACGTGGGCAAGGACAACTTCTGGGGCGGCGCCACCTACACCCGCGCCACGGAGTACGCCAACCTGGACAACAACGGCGCCATGACGCACCAGGACTTCGGGGCGATCGAGGAATCCGCGGGCGGCATCACGGCAACCGAATCACTGGCCTGGTCCGCCCAGGACGGAGCCCCGGTTATTGCCGAGGACCGGCGGTTCCGTATCGAAGTCCTCGCGGACTCCGGCGCCGCCAGCTCCGCCGGCGCCCACGATGGGGACACAGCGGCTGAAGATAAGGCCCCGGGAACCGGCGCGTACGCCATCCTCTTCGAGACCACCATGCGCAACACCTCCGGTGCCACCATCACCTTCGGCAGCCCCACCACCGAAGGCCGGAACAACGCCGGCTACGGCGGCTTGTTCTGGCGGGGCCCGCGGTCCTTCACCGGCGGCGAATTCCGGAATGCGGACGGAACCGGCGCGGATGAGTTTATGGGCACCCGGACCCCCTGGATCGCCTTCACCGGCAAGCATGATGACAGCTGCCGGCAGTCCACCATCGCGTTTGTGGAAGATCCGGCAAATCCGGGCGCGCCCAACCAATGGTTTGCGCGTTCCTCGATGTTCGCCTGCCTGGGCTCAGCCCCGTTCTTCAGCATGGAAGTGCCCCTGGCGGATGGCGTGTCACTCACGTACAGGTACGCCGTGGTGATTGCCGACGGCGGCGTGGACGCGGACCGCGCCGAAGCTTTGGCGGGAGCCGCGCAGGCAGCCCTGGCGGGGTGGGCGTGAGCATCGCCTCCAGTTTCCCCGGCGCCACGGGGGTTTCCGAAGTCAGCATCTATGACTGGCCCGGCGCCGACGGTGCAGCAGGCGGGTCCCCGCACATGCACACGGCTTCCACCGAGGCATACGTGGTGCTGAGCGGGGCCGGCCGGTTGGAAACCCTGGATTCACGCGGATTCACCTCCACGCCCCTGCGGCCAGGAGTGGTGCTGTGGTTCACCCCGGGAACGGTCCACCGGGCCATCAATGACTCCGGCGATCTCACCGTCCTGGTGGTGATGCAAAACGCCGGGCTGCCGGAACACGGGGACGCCGTGATGACCTTCCCGGGCGCCCATCTGGCTGATCCTGAGGCGTACCGACGAGCGGCGGCGCTGGAGATTAAGGATGCCGACGCGGGACTGGGGGCGGGCGAGGAGGCCGCCCGCCGGCGTCGTGACCTGGCGTTGGCGGGTTATTTGGAGCTGAAGGACGCCGTGCTGGCGTCTGGACCTGAAGCCCTGGCGGACTTCCACGCCGCGGCGGCTGCTTTGGTGGCCGGCAAAACCTCCGCCTGGGCCCGGTTGCTGGAGCAGGGGGCGGCGCGCCAGGCGGAAACCACCCGCGGACAGCTGGCGTCTCTGGACGCGGCCGAAAGTTTCTATTTGGGAGCCGCCCGAACTACCATGGGAAAACGGGAAAACCATAGGATCTACGGCATGTGCGGGCGAATCCAAACATGGGAACTTTCCGATAACTAGTACCGGGCCGGCCCGGGGAACAGGCGGCGGCGTGAGCAAGCAGGAAACCGGGCGCGCAACCATCAGCGAGATTGCCCGGGAAGCGGGGGTGTCCGTCCCCACGGTGTCGAAAGTGCTGAACGGGCACGCCCATGTGGCGGCAGAAACCCGGGCCCGGGTGGAGGAAATCATCGCCCGGCGCGACTACGCCCGCCGCCCCGCCAAGCGCCGGCAAAAGGCCGGCCTGGTGGACCTGGTGTTCCCCGGGCTGGGCTCCGAGTGGGCGCTGGAGATCATTGAGGGCGTGGAGCGGGTGGCGCAGGACGCCGGCTACGGCACTGTGGTGAGCAGCCTGAGCATGGACGGTTCCCGGATCCGTCCGTGGCTGGCCAACCTGGCGGAACGCAAATCGGACGGGCTGCTGATGGCCGTTTACCAGCTTGATGCCAAGCAGATCCAGCGGATCAAATCACTCGGGATCCCCGTGGTACTGATCGACCCTGTGGGCCAGCCGGGTCCGGACCTTATGACCGTAGGAGCAGCCAACTGGGACGGTGCGTTTTCCGCCACGGAGCACCTGCTGCAGCTGGGACACCGACGAATCGCAATGATCGGCGGCCGCGAGGACCTGCAGTGCAGCAGCGCCCGTGAGGACGGGTACGTCTCCGCACTCCGCCGGGCAGGCATTGCAGCGGACCCCGCGCTGATGCTGCCGGGGGACTTCTCCATCGGTGCCGGCGAGTCCGCCACCCGGAAGCTTCTGGAGCTGCCGGACCGGCCCACGGCGATCTTCACCGGAAACGATGACCAGGCCCTGGGAGCCTACCGGGCAGCCCGTGCTGCGGGCCTGCGCATCCCGGAAGACCTGTCCATCATCGGATTTGACGATATCCCTGCGGCGGAGTGGATCGAGCCAGGCCTGACCACCGTCCGTCAGCCTGTGGTGCAGATGGCCGAAACCGCCATGCGGGCATTGCTCCGGCACCTGGACGGGGACGAGGAACTACCGCAGCGGATCGAGCTGGGCACCGAGCTGGTGGTTCGCGGCTCAACGGCGCCGCCGGGTGCCACGCCCGCCTAGATCTGGTGCGCGTCCCGGACCGAAGGGGGAGTCTGGCCCTGGAGGACCCAGCGGTTGCCGTCCGGATCGCTGAAGTAGGCAAACAGGACACCGCCCATGTCCTGCACGTCGCTGATTTCGGCACCCCGGCCCAGCAGGTCCGTGCGCAGCGCCGGCAAATCCGGGGACACCAGTTGCAGGCCTTCCAGGCTCCCGGGTGCCATCGACGTCATGCCCGTTCCGATCACGATGGACGTGGCGGAACCCGGGGGAGTCAGCTGGACTACCCGCATGCCGGGAATGTGCTCAACGTCGTGGTCCAGCGCGAACCCCAGCTTTTCCGTGTAAAACGCTTTGGCCCTGTCGACGTCCGAGACGGGCACCTGGACAACTTCGAGTCGCATCTGCATGGGCGCCACTCTACAGTTCGGCGCATCGGCGCGGAATAGCAGGCTGGACCCCAAAAAACTCTGACTTCCGGCGGACGCGCGAGGGCAGCGGAACGCTCTTTTCCGTGGCTGGCGCCTAAGCTACCTGACGGCACATCTGCCGGTACACAACGGGCTGCGCGCGCAGCGGGCCTTCATTAAATGGGGAAAGCATGTCGAACCACCAGGCCCTCGCGGGTCCTGCTCCGTCCGTCCTGACGCCGGCGCCGCCGAAGAAGCCGCGCAGGTCCACCTTCATCGTCGGTGGCGCAACCGCCGTTTTCCTGGCACTGATGATCGTCGGGGGCTTAACGGCCACACCCCGTTCCGACGGCGCCGACCAGGAAGCGGCCGCCGTCGAAGCCACGGCTACGCCAGCCAGCGCGGCAGCAAGTGTGACGGCGTCAGCCGGCCCGGCGCCGTCGGCCGATCCGACGGTTCAGGTAACCGGTGCACCCCTGGACCCGGAATCGCCCCCCGCCCTGACGCCGGGCTTAAGCGCGGCGGCGCCAAACGCCCAGCCCGCTTACGGCACCAAGGCCGCTGACCTGCTGGCCACGCTGCCCATCAAGGGCCGCGCGCCCAGGACCGGGTACGACCGCGCGCTCTTCGGGCAGGCGTGGGCGGACGTGGACCGCAACGGCTGCGACACCCGCAACGACATCCTCCAACGGGACCTGACCGGGATCGTGTTTACCAACAGTGTGCCCTGCAAGGTCCAGTCCGGAACCTTGGCGGACCCCTACACCGGCCGAAGCATCAGCTTCCTCCGCGGCCCAGCCACCAGCACCGCCGTCCAGATCGACCACGTGGTGGCGCTCAGCGATGCCTGGCAAAAGGGGGCGCAGCAGCTGAGCACGGAGCAGCGCACGTCGTTGGCCAATGATCCGCTGAACCTGCAGGCAACTGACGGTCCCACCAACCAGCAAAAGAGCGACGGCGACGCCGCCACCTGGCTGCCACCGGACAAGGGATTCCGCTGTGAGTATGTGGCCCGCCAAATCTCCGTAAAGGCGACCTACTCGCTGTGGGTCACGCAGCCGGAGCATAATGCGATGGCCACCATCCTGGCCGACTGCTCAGGCCAGTTGGCGCCGACAAACCAGCAGGCACCTGCGCCCGTTGTGCCTGAGCCTGTAGCTCCGGCACCTGCCCCGGATGCCACCTACTTCTCGAGCTGTGCGGCAGCCAAGGCTGCCGGTGCTGCGCCGTTGTACTCAGGCCAGGCCGGCTACCGTGCGGGCTTGGACGGGGACAACGACGGAGTTGCCTGCGAATAGCCCCGACCAGCGGTGCCTGAATCCCGGGTGGTGGACCGATAAGCGTTGTCGATGAGCGGTGTCAGCTCCTCAAGAACAGTCCGGTTCCCCGGAAGCAGCACGTGGGCGAGGAACTCGGATTCCAGGGTGGCAACCCCCTCCGCAACAGCGGCGAGCTTGGCGTCCACCGCCAGGGAAAATGCGTGCCAGAACTTGCGGGCCGAGCGTTCCTGGCGTTTTGTCGCCAGATCAGGGCCGGCGGCCGCCCCGCTGCCCGTGCGGCCATGCGGGCCCAGCGCGGGTTCCGGAACCGCCAAAACAATACGGAACTGGCGGTCGCCAGCCGCGAAAGCCAACGCCATAACAGCACCCTCGCTGCTGAACCGGATGGCCGTTGCACCATAGGCGTGGAGTGCCTGTTCGATGTGCTCCCGGGATGCCTTGCTGCTGAACGAGTCGCCGCGGGTGTAAAAGGCTCGCGAAGCGGCGATGGTCGTCATTGCTCCACTATGCGCTTCTTTTCACCGTCATGTGACGGTTCGGGAATAAAACCGGTTTCTTTGGGGGGGTCGGGTGCCGATCACACGAATAGGTCTATGGTTAGGCGGACCGGTACTTGCCGGGTTAAACCCTCAAGGAGGGTGCATGAGCTCCATCCAGTCCAGCTCGTCCCAGTTCATGCGGTATTTGGAAAGCGTGGGCGGCTCGGAAGCCGACGTCACAGGACCAAATTACGTGGTCAGCGACACCGACACTGTGGAGAGCGTGGTTTCCAGATTGCGGATGGAGCAGTATGCCAACGGTGGGCGACGGCGGGATCCCGCCATTCTTCACGCGTCCGCCCAGGTGCTGATCAGCAGGCGCGATGAACGCTCTACCGGCCACGGCCACGGCCACGACGTTTCCCGCGAAGGTGCGTATCAACTCGACATTCATCACGGCGGTGTCGAACCCACCAGGGAAAGCATTCCGCGGTCTGATCTGAATGAGGCGAAAGCGTGGGCCATGTCCCGGCTTGACGCCGAAGGGGCCGACTTCGGGGCCATTTACTTTCCTTCAGGTGGGAAAGGCGGGCCGGGAACAGGCGCCCTCACGTTCCGGTTCGACCGCGCCGTTGGCTGGTATCACTAGCCAAGTACGGGCGCGCTAGCGGTGCGGCAGCTTTTCCGGCGATTCGGTGGGGCCGGCTTGGTGCTCGAGGAGGGTCTTCAACCGGGCCAGGTCAAGTCGAACCAGGCGAGCGTCCTCCTCGAATTCGGCGTCAGTCATGCCTGGCCGCCGGAAGATGGAGAACACAACCTCGGCGCCTTTATTGTTGCGGAGTACACGCAGCGGATTATGTACCACTGTTCCGTCCGGCAGCGTCACGTCGTGATCGAGGATGCCCCACTCAGTAGGGCCAACGAACTTCACCTCGACGGATCCCATCGGGGAATCGGTAACCCAACGGCCGCCGTCGTTCCGGATGCCGGTACTCAACCCGGCTGCCCACAGCGGAAGGTTCCGCGGCTCGGCGGCGAAGTTGATGACCGCCTCAAATCCTGCGTCGATTGATTGGGAGATGTGAACTACCGGCCAGGTCATGGACCCTGAATCTACCAGTCACCGGTTCCCGTGGTTGAGCTTTCCGGGCCTGCCGATGTCAGGAGAGGCGGCTGGCGCTGAGAGGATGGACCGTGACGTCGACCATCCCGAGCAGTACCGCTCGACTCGTTTTGTCCCCGCTCTCGACCGACGATATCGACGATGTGTTTGTTGTGTACGGCGATCCGGCAACCTGGGAGCATCTTCCGTCCGGGCGGCATACTGCACGCGAGCAATCGGAAGCACTGGCACGGCGCCACCGGCAGAGTTGGGAACGAGCAGGTCTCGGTCCGTGGGCTGTCAGGATCAGCGGGGCCGGTGCCGATGAGGACCTGCCCGCCGGAACGTTCATCGGAGCCGGAGGGGTGTCCATGACGGAGGGTGGTGTGTGGAACCTCGGGTATCGTCTGACTCCACGGAGCTGGGGGCGGGGTCTCGCCACCGAACTGGCTGAGGCCGCAGTGACAGCTGCAGGTGCGGCACTCCCCTTGGTGCCGGTGACGGCCCGAATACTCTCCAATAACCGCGCTTCCTCTGTCGTAGCGCAACGGGCTGGACTCGCTCGCCGCTGGGAAGGGCCCACCACGGGCATCGGCACTGAGTTGGCGCGCTGGGAGATCTATGCAGACCGGGTACTCACGGAGTCCCAGCTTGAATGGCTCATCGCGCGCAATTAAACGAATGGCAATCGGAAAGTCCTGCTTACTCGCACGGGACTCATCCTAGCGACGGGCTTTCGGGGGCCCGGCTGCAGAGCAACCACACCATCAGGGCAACACCCCAAGAGAGGAAAAGCGGGTCCCAAAGAAAAACATGGCCCGCCATCGCTACACGGTCAAAACCGCCGTCAACGGGGATCGCCCCCAGCAGGACCGCACCACTGACGGCGATATTCAGGCCGCCGTAGACCACCAGCAAGGGGGCGCCGGCCCAGCAGACGCCCCGCCAGACCCGTGGCCACGGCGCCCGGCCTGCTTCTACCGCCAAGGGAATGACCGCTGCCAGCAGTTTCACCAGACCGACGGCGCCCAGCACCAGGCCGGTCACGGCAGGAGCGTCTTCCACGGCCTTGACTGCCCATGCGCCCACCGTCCCCAGCAGCCAGCGGCCCCCGAAGGCCCAGTAAAAGCTCGAAGCAGCATGCAGCACTCCGGCACAGCACGCCATCACAACGGCGATGCGCGCGATCCTTGCGCTGTGTTCCGACGTGCGGCGGCCTGTGTTGGTTGAACCCGTGGAGGTCATACGCCGAGGATAGTCCGGGTGTGCGGACGCTTATGATTCTCAGATGGGGGAAAGTCCAGTGCGGAGGAGATCCGCAGCGCGCAAACCGATCTACGTTGAAACCTGCGTCCGGGCCGACATGGAACGCATCTGGGAGTTGAGCCAGGACCCGGGTCTGCACCCGCGCTGGGACCTCCGCTTTTCCGGGATAGTCCCTGAGGCAGGCGACCCCGACGGGCGCCTACGGTTCCGGTATGAGTTCTGGCTGCCGATGCACACGATCCGCGGAACCGGAATCTCCCTCGGGAGCCGCCACCGAGCCGATGGCCAGGCCACATCAGTGCTCAGGTTCACTACCGCCGACGTGCTGTCTCCGATCGGCGAAGGATCAGGGTACTGGCGGTATATCCCCACGGACCGGGGCGTGCGGTTTATCACCGGGTACAACTACAGCCCGGGGATGGGGAGGATCGGAACAATCTTCGATGCACACCTCATCCGGCCGGCGCTGGGCTGGGCCACAGCCCTCAGCTTTGACCGGCTGCGGCTGTGGGCGGAATCAGGCATCGAGCCCGAACGGGCACGCAACCGGTGGATCATGGACGCCGCGGCACGAACTTGTGCCGTGGCCGGCGGCCTGGAAATGTTCCGCAGGGCCGTCGGACGCAGACGAGGAAGTTGGGCGTTGATTTCCGGTGCCGCCGTGCTCGCTGCGTTTTTGGTCCCGCCACATTGGACGGTACCCAGGGCTTCGCGCTGCCTCCGACAGGCGCCGGACCACCATTCCGGTCGGGCCCCCTCGGCCCTCAGCGATTTGCCGTCCCCATCGGCTGCCGACAGCTGAAGAAGGAGCAAAAAACCATGGCTTCAATTTTCGAACTCGCCCTTGGGCCCGACTTCGCGAAGCTGCACCCGATGCTGCAGAAACGCTTTGGCGTCGACGTCGGGGGAGCCTATGCGTGCATCGGTGAAGGGGTCTTCTCGGAAGTACGCAGCGGTGGCTGGTGGACGCTCCCGTTCCTTCTCCTCGGCGCCCATCGGAACATCCTTTTTCCTGACCAGGGAACGGATATCCCGTTCACGATTGAGAACTATCCCTACCTTGATGGGTTCGGCAGGCCCACGGTCACCTTCGTCAGAACCCTGGCGCTTCCCAACTCGCGGAAGCACCGTTTCGACGCCACCATGGTCTACAGTCCCGGGCGCGGTTGCATCGTCGATTACCTCGGCACACACCAGCACTTGGCAATGGACCTCAAACTGAACGTCCTGGCGGATGGGTCGTTGCACCTTCAGACAACAGCGCAACGCTTCTACGAAGGCTTCCTGGGCTTCACTTTTCCCTCCGGCCTGACCGGCACCGCAGATCTCCATGAAAACTTTGACGACGAGCGGGGTGTCTACACCATCCAGATGCAGGTCCGGAATCCGCTGCTCGGGTTCCTCTTCGGGTACCGCGGCGAGTTCACCTGCACCTTTCCAGCCCTCACGGACGAGCCATTTCCGGACCACCTCAAACCCGTCCGGGAGGAAATCCGTGACTAGCAAGCAAGGAGACGCCATGAGGATCCACGGATGACCTCCCAGCAGCGTGTAGCCATCAGCGGTTCATTACTTGCCCTCGGCTTGGTCTTGATCGCCTGGATTGGCTCCCTACTCTGGTCTGCCATCGATGAGGGGGCCGTTCCCTCCGACTCGGCGTTCCATGCGATTCCGCCGCCCAGCGCAGTAGAGGAAATTTCCACGCAATGCGGATCAGGCGGCTGCTGGCGGGAAATGATGGTGGACGTTGAACCGCGGCAGACGGCACAGTCGCTTGCAGCCGAAATGGGGCTGACGTCGGAAAGCTGCGAGCCCCTCAACCTGTGGACGCTGAGGGAGACCTGCACCGGGATTTCCAGTGACCGCGGGGAGCTCAAGATCTACCTGCGGTATTCCTCCCCCATCTCCTAGTGAACGGATGTTTGACTATGGATTGGTCCTTCCACGTCGATGATCCCGACGCGGTGCTCAAAAGCCCGCCCGCGGAAACGAGCTGTAGCGCTCAGACGTCGAACCGGATAATCGCTCAGAGGCATGAGTGCTCACCCCTCAGCATCGGAGTAGTCCGTTGCCTCGTTCCGCTGTTCGTGCCCGGTCTGCTGGGCCAACCAACGGAGGGCAGCGTTCTCGCTGGTGAAGTACGCGGTGGGAGTGAGTGATTGCCGGGCAAAGGCTGAGAGGACAGTCCCCATGGGGTAGTCACCCTTGATGGCAATCGTGGAGAATCCCCGGTAGGCGTTCATACCTGCCCTCGCTTCTGCTGCGACTCCTGTGACGCCTTCAACGTCGACCAGGATTGGCGCTGTTTTGCCGCCAGCGAGTTTCTCGAGCGTACGGGCCGCCTGGACGGCGATTTCGTAGGTGACGAAGGTCCCCTGAACCCAGTTGAGCCGCAAAAGCCCGTTTGTGTAGGAAGCAACGAAATGGTCCATGGGACAACTGTGAGTGTTCTAGCCAATGGCGTCAAAATTGCTGTCAACAGGGATGTTAGTGGTTCTGCTCTTGTACTTAAGAAGCGGGAGCGAGGTCCACGGTCCCAAGCCACTGTTCGAACGTCCAGGTGCCTGGCGCGATGCTGCGGACCTGCTCAAGGTCGGCGGCATAGCCCGGAGTCTCGGCGAACCAGCGGAACATGGCCTGCATGTCGTCCCGGAATGGGCCCTGCAGACCCTACGTCACCTGCAAGTTGGTGCAGTGGAAAGGGACCCAATAAGTGTCGCTCAGCGCACCGCCCCGGCTGCCTCGCCGGCGGGCACCTCGGCTTTCGGCGCCGGGCGCGGCCCACGGCCCAGGATTCCGCCCACGACGGCGACCCCCACCGTGAGCACCGACGTCGCCAAAACTCCAAGGCCGATGTGGAGCTGCAGCAGCCCGGCTCCGGCGGCGGCACCCGCAAGGATCAGCACCACCGCCATGAGCCGGCGGCCCCAGAACGGGTGGGTGCCGGCGCCGAAGCGGGAGTCGGCCGCAAGGCCGGTGATGGTGGAGGTAACCACCACGGTGGGCACATCCTTGACATTGAGGTGCCGGGCCGTGGCGGCCTGGACGCCCATGGCCACCGCAAGGATTCCCGTGGTGGCCACGATCAGCGGTTCACCGTGCCGGGGTGTCCCGCCGACCAGGAACACCACCGCCACGGCGAGCATCACCACGCCGACGGCGAGCAGCAGCCCGGTGGTCCGGTGGTTCCAGCCCGTTGTGCTGGGCCGCAGCGTCCGCCCGGCCAGCAGGGCGCCCAGCATAAATCCAACCAGCGCCACGATGGGGCCCAGGATGGGCAGGTCGTCGCCGCCCATCAGCGCCATCCCCAGGATCACCACGTTGCCGGTCATGTTTCCGGTGAACACACGGTCCAGGCCCAGATAGCCGACGGCGTCGATCACCCCGGTGGAAAACGTCAGGACCAGCATCAGCACCAGGTGCAGCCTGGCCGGGTTGGCGGGGGAGAGTCGGGCGGGCATGCGGGTGCCTTTCGGTGGTCCGGCGGCGATAAACGCTATCGGTTGCTCAAAACAACCTGTCCAGTATGCGCCGGACGCCGCCGGTGTGGCGCCCATGTTACGGAAAGTACGCCAAACTGGAAGCCAGTCCCATCAACCGAAAGCAGCACACTGTGATCACGCTTCACCAAGACGCCGAAGGCTTCGTCCGCATGAGCCGCCACTACCCGGCCGCCGTCCGCATCGCCATCGCCTTCACCGACGGCAGCACCGGCGAATTCTCCGGCGAGGCCCTTAACGCCGCCTACGACGCCGCGCTCGCGGATTACCGCGCCAAAAACAACCTGGACGCCCGGGGCTACTCCCGGACCACGTCCGGACGGTCAAACTCAGGCAACAGGATCGATTTCGTGCCGGTCCACCCGGGCCTGGGCAAGTAACCCTCCCGTCGTTCAGGTAGCCACGGCAGCCCCAGGGGCGGCCGTGGTCCGCCTGCCCACCAGGTGGGGGGTTCCCACCACCCTGGAGGGCGCCGCATTCCCCTCGGCCCGGTCGATGGCCCGGTTGACGGCCTCGGCGGCGAGGACCGGGCCGTCCTGGCTGACGGACGATAACTGGACGTAGCTCAGCCGGGCGAAATGGCTGTTGTCGTACCCGAGGACGGACATGTCCGACGGAACACTTTTCCCACCGTTCCGCAGGCTTTCGAGGATTCCCAGGGCCACGCGGTCATTAAAGGCGATCACTGCCGTGGGCGTGCTGGCCCCAAGAAGCCCTCCGGCGAGGATTCCCTCTTCCTCCGTGGCCCCGCCGGGAACAACCACGGGCTCGAGTCCCAGCCGCGTCATTTCCTCCCGGAAGGCCGTGCGGCGCCGGTCCGCTGATACCGCGGTGCCGCCGTCCACGTGCACGATCCGGCGGTGGCCCAGTCCGGCGAGATGTTCGACGGCGATCCGGATCCCTGCGCGGTCATCGCTGCTGACGGAGTCCACGGTTTCCCCGACGTCCTCCCGCAGCAGGCTCACCACGGGCACCCGGCGCGCGTAGGCCGCCAGCGTTTCGTTGCCCAGGGTGGACGAAATCAGGATGAGGGCTTCGCAGCCCCAGTCGAGCAGGGCTTCCGCGGCGCGCTCCTCCGACCTGCCGCTGGCCACCGCGCTCAAGGCCAGTTCGTAACCCCGCAGGCCGGCCGCGGCGTACGCCGCATCAACGATTTCGGCATGGAATGCATGCGAGGTGGAAAAACTCACCCCCAGCAGGCGGGTCCGGCCGCTGCGCAGCATGCGGGCCCGGCTGTCCGGCCGGTAACCCAGCTTCGCCGCGGCCTCGAGCACCCGTTCCCTGGTGGCGGCCGAGGCCCCCGCGGCGTCCCGCATCACAATGGACACCAGGGCCCTCGAAACACCGGCCGCCTGCGCCACGTCCATCAGGGTGGGTCGTTTCGAATCAGTCATAAATCCTCCTTCCAGCAGTCTATAGAACGATCTAGACAAGTGCCGGAAGCCGTGCCACGATATGTCTACTAGAACGATCTATACGAACTTCAGGAGAACAGCAATGGCTTACACGCAGCGTCCGGTCACCGTCGACCGCCCCGTCCGGGTTGGGCTCATCGGAGCCGGCTGGATTGGACACTTCCATGCCGAATCCATCGCCCTCCGAGTCCCGCACGCCCGGTTGGAAGCAATCGCCGATCCCGTTGAAGCCAATGTCGCGGACGTGGCGTCCCGCCTTGGTGTTGAAAAGACGAGTGCAGACGCAGCCGATGTGCTGAACGATCCGGACATCGACGCAGTACTGATCGCGGCGCCCCTGCGTTTCCACTCCAGCCTCATCGCCGAAGCGGCTCGGGCCGGGAAGGACGTCTTCTGCGAGAAGCCTGGCGGCAGGAACCTGGAGGAGCTCGACGCCGCACTCGCTGAGGCTGACGCTGCGGGCGTTATTGTCCAGTTCGGCTTCAACCGGCGGTATGCCAAGGATTTCGCCGCTGCACGCAACCTGATCGACAGCGGCGCTGTGGGAACCCCGCAGCTGCTCCGGTCCCTGACCCGCGATCCCGGCACGGACGCCGGGCTGTCGGCGCCGGAACGCGTCGCGCCGGACACCATCTTCCTGGAGACCCTGATCCACGACTTCGACACCCTGAACTGGCTCAACCCCGGCGCGGTTCCCGTCCGTGTCCACGCCGTGGCCGATGCCTTGGTGGCACCCGGGGCGAAGGCAGGCGGACTGCTGGATACCGCCGTCGTCACCGTCACCTACAGCAACGGGGCCATCGCGGTGGCCGAGGCGAACTTCAATGCGCTCTACGGCTACGACGTCCGGGGCGAAGTGTTTGGCTCCGCCGGCATGGTGACCGCGGGCGGTCCGCAGGCATCCAGCGCCACCAGCTATACCGCGGCCGGCATCGGCGCGGCCACAGTGCGCCTGAACGTGGACCTGTTCCACGACGCCTACACCGCGGAACTGGCCGACTTTGTGGACTCGGTCCGGGCGCGGCGTGCAGGCAGCCCCACCACATCAAGGCAGGCACCGGGCGGCACCGATGCACGCAACGCCCTTGCCGTGGCCCTGGCCGCTGCCAGGTCCGCCCGGTCCGGCCTTCCCGTGGAGGTCTCAGCCGTGGCTGACCTGCAGCCGGCAGAACCTGACATCCAGCCGGCGGGCCACCGGGCATGAGCTTCCGGCTGGCCGTCTGCGCCGAAATGGTTTACGGCGGGCTCCCGCTCATCGAGCGGGCCCGCCGGATCCACGATCAGGGTTTCGAGGTGGAGGTGTGGGACACGCGGGGCCAGGACATCAAAGCCCTGGCCGCCACGGGCGCACGGTTTTCCTCCATGAGCGGGTACTTCGGTGGCAGCCTGATCGACCCCGATGGTGCCGACAGCGTCCTCTCTTCGGCCGAAGCCCTGATTCCCACCGCCCATGAACTGGGAATCGAACGGATGGTGGTGCACCCGGCGGAGCTGGGAGAAGGCGGCCATGCCGTCCGTCCGCTGCAGCGCTCTACCGGCGAAATGTGGCTGACAGGCCTCCGCACCCTGGAAAACCTGGCAGTGCTGGGCGGGAAGCATGGCGTGACGTTTGCGCTGGAAAACCTCAACACCATCCTGGACCACGCCGGCATCCCGCTGGCCCGGGCCAAGGACACCCTGGCCCTGGTCTCCGCGGTGGACCACCCGAACGTGAAGCTGATGCTGGACCTCTATCACGCGCAGATCGGAGAGGGGAACCTGATCGAGCTGGTCCGGGCCGCGATGCCGTGGATCGGCGAGATCCAGGTGGCCGACGTTCCCGGCCGGTGCGAACCCGGGACCGGCGAGATCAACTACCAGGGTGTGGCGAAGGCCCTCGCGGAAGCTGGTTACAGCGGAGTGATCGGCATGGAAGCCTACGCGTCGGGAGGTCAGGGCCTCGACGCCGGGGATGCTGCCCTCACAGCCTTCCGGCGGGCCTTCGAGGTGTAACGAACCCGCTGTCCAGGCACCAGGGACCGGGCTTCCCCACCCGCCCGGCGCCCCTCGCCGGGCGGCGGGCGCCGTGGTAGTCTCCCGGCTATGGCCCTGGACCTGCCCCTGCACAGCTGGCTTCTCGACTCCGACCCTGCGCTTCGATGGCAGGTGGAACGTGACATCACCGGCGCCCCGTCGGGTGTTTGGGAAGCCACCCGGGCCCGTATTGCCACCGAAGGTTTCGGCGCGCAGCTCCTGGCCCTGCAGGACCCGGACGGGCAGTGGGCCGGCGGCGCGTACTTTCCGAAAGACTTCGATTTCGAAGGGCCGGAAGCCGCCAACGATGCGGGCCAGCCGTATACCGCCACCACCTGGGCGCTGAACATGCTCCGCGAATGGGGCCTCGACCCTGCCCCGCTCGCCGGGACGGCAGAGCTGCTGGCGGCAAACAGCCGCTGGGAGTATGACGACCTGCCCTACTGGGATGGCGAGGTGGACTGCTGCATCAACGCGTTCACGCTGGCCAACGGTGTGTGGCTGGGTGCCGACGTCGCCGGGATCGCCGAGTGGTTCCGGGAGCATCAACTTGCCGACGGCGGCTGGAACTGCGAGTGGGTGGCCGGCTCCACCCGGTCCTCGTTCCACTCCACCCTCAACGTCCTCAAGGGGCTGCTTTACCACCAGGCTGCCACCGGACAGGACGAGCTGCAGACGCTCCGGAGCCGGGGCGAGGAGTATCTCCTGACCCGCAAGCTGCTGTACCGGGAATCGACGGGCGAGGTGGTGGCGCCGTGGGCACCGCGGTTCGTCTATCCGTTCCGCTGGTTCTACAGCGCGCTGAACGCCGCGGACTATTTCCGCGCGGCCGCCCTGCACGACGGCGTTGCGCCGGATCCGCGGCTGGCCGATGCCATAGCGGTCATCAGGTCAGCCCGCCAACCGGACGGCACCTGGCTGCAGGAACGGCGCCACCCGGGCCGGGTCTGGTTCGAAGTGGACGTTGACGCCGGCCAGCCGTCCAAATGGCTCACGTTCCACGCCCTGCGGGTGCTGGACTGGTGGGACGCCGCGCACGCCGCAACAAAACACCAGCAGGAGTAGCGCCGGGCGCCGGAATGGGTGACGACGGCGGGACGCGCCCGCCGCCGTCGGCCGCACTGCGTGATTACACCAGCGCCAGGTTGTCCGCCACTACCGTGCCGCGGTGGATGACCGTCCGGTCCGGCAGCCGGTCCATGACCGCGGCCGTGACGGAATCGCCGGACACCAGGACCAGGTGGGCGGGGTCCCCAACAGCCAGTCCGGGCCGGTCCGCAACCGATCCCAGGCGCGGGGCCTGCGGGTCCAGCACTGCCGCCCCGCCGACGGTGGCCACCGCGACGCAGTGCTCGATCAGCTGGTCCGCCCGGAATTTGGACGTGAAGGCCAGCTGCCAGGTCCGGTCCAGCATGTCCGCGTTGCCGTACGGCGACCAGTAGTCCCGCTGCCCGTCTTGGCCCAGGCCCACCCGGACGCCCGCGGCAACCAGCTGTTGCAGTGGCAGGGGCGCGCCGGCCGGTGCGACGGTGGCCATGGAAACGTCCAGCGCCCCCATCCGGTCCACCAGGTCCTGCAGCTGGCCGGCGGGCAGCTCGGCCAGGCCGTAGCCGTGGGAGATGGTGACCAGCCCCTGCATACCCAGCGCCTTGGTGCGTTCCAGGATCAGCTCGGCGCTGAAGAGGCCCAGCTGGCCCGGTTCGTGCAGGTGGATGTCGATGGGAACACCGTATTTTTCGGCCAGGCCGAAGACGATGTCCAGGTGCCGGACCGGGTCCCGGTCCAAAGCGCACGGGTCGATGCCGCCCACCACGTCGGCGCCCAGCTTCAGGGCCTCCTCGAGGATTTCCGGGCTTCCCGCTTCGCGGAGCAACCCGGCCTGCGGAAAGGCGATGATGTCGACGTCGGCCCGGTCCCGGTGCTCCTGTTTCGCGGCCAGGACGGCTTCCAGGCGCTCCAGCCCGGCGTCCACATCCACCTGGGCGTAGCTGCGGACCCGGGTGGTGCCGCGCTCAATCATGGCGCCCAGCGTGGCGGTGGCCCGTTCGGCGATGGTGGCTTCGGCGTTGCGCCAGTTCTGCCGGTCGTTGAGCATCATGTTCCACACGCCCGGCGAACCGGTGTGCGGCCGGAACGGCAGGCCCAGCCGGGTGGAGTCCAGGTGGACGTGCACATCCGAGAAGGACGGCAGCAGGATCCGGCCCCGTCCCGCAACCTCGGTGGCGCCGGGCGGGGCCGGGAGCGCTGCACCCATGCTGGCGATAGCGCCGCCGTCGAGCATCACATCCGTTGCTTGGGCGCCCCAGGGCCGGACGTTGCGCAGCACCACGCTCATTTGGTCAGCCCAATGGCGGAGAAGTCGTACAGGCCGTCGGCCCGCTGGGTCCAGGCCAGCGACTTGTCCACGGCGAAGTTGTTGGCCGGGACGTAGAGCGGGATGAAGTAGGCCTTGTCATTGCTGTAGGTGAGCAGCTCCTTGAAGACGTCCAGCCGGGCCGCGCCGTCCACACCCCGCTGGGTGACCGCGAGCCCCGCCGTTTTGGGATCCTGGGCGTAGTTGTTGTTGCCGGCCTGCTCGTAGAAGTCGGTGAGGGGCAGGTCCCCGTCCAGGGTTGATGGTGCCCAGGTATTCAAGTAGATGCCTTTCAGCTGGCGGTTGCGGACCTTCAAAGTATGGCTGGCCTGGTCGGCGCCCACCAGATTGACGTTGACCCCGGCCGCGCTGAGGTACCCCTGGATGGCCTGCGCTACCTCCCCGCTCAAGGGGATCCGGCCGTCCAGCGCGTACTCGAAATCGATGGACTCGCCGTTGTAGCCGGCCTCGGCCAGCAGTTTTTTAGCCTGGTCCGGGTTGTAGCCGCCGTCGGACAGGCCGTCCGCAAACCCCTCAACACTGGGTGCCAGCATCTGGGTGGCGGGCTCGCCGAGGCCGGACAGGACGGTTTTGACGATCGCCTCCTTGTCGATGGCCAGGCCGATGGCGCGCCGCACCTTCTCCTCCTTCAGGACACCGGCCGTGGAGTTGACGCCCAGGAACACCACGCCGTTGGAGAGCTCCGACTGGACGTTGACGCCGCCGGACCCCTTCACCGACTCTGCCTGCGCCGGGCTGATCTGGGCCACGTCCAGGGACCCGGAGAGCACACCGTTGACCCGGGATTCATCGGAGGCCACCGGCACCAGGCTGATTGCGTCCAGTTTGGCCGGTTCGCCCCAATAGGAGTCGTTCCGCACCAGGTCATACGAGACCCCGCGCTGGATTTTCTCGAACTTGAACGGCCCGGACCCCACGGGTGCTGCCGCAAAAGCGGCAGGCCCCATGGCCGCGTAGGCCTGGTCCGGGACGATGGAGATCAATGAGGTATTGCGCGGGAAGGCGGAGAACGGCGCCTTCATCTCGAACCGGACCTTGGTGTCGTCAACCTTCGCCACGGACTTCAGGGAGCTGAGGTAGCCGAAGTTCTCCGACGTGGGGTCCGCCAGGATGCTGCTGAAGGAAAACACCACGTCATCCGCCGTCAGCGGTTCGCCGTTGGTGAAGGTGACGCCTTCGCGGAGGGTGAAGTCCCAGCTGGTCATGTCCGCGCTGGGCGTCCATTCGGTGGCGAGCTTCGGTTCCAGGGATCCGTCCGCGGTGATCTTGGTGAGCTGGTCAAAGGTGTTGAAGAAAACGGACAGCACCACCAGGCTGCCGGTTTTGACCGGGTCCATGGACGTGGGGTCGGTGGGAAGGGCGGCCACGATCCTGCCGCCGGTCCCGCCGGTTGTGGACGATGACGCGTCGGAGCTGGATTCGAACCCGCCGGCGCAGCTGGACAGTGCCAGCGCGGCGGCGAGGCCCACGGAGAGGACCGGCAGCACGGAGCGGAAGGGGGAGCGGGGTGCGGAAGCAGACATGCGTTCTCCTCGAAGGATGGGTGGCCGCGCACGGCCGGCGGAAAATTGGGAACGGGAACGGTCAGGGATGGACCAGCAGGCACGCCGACTGGTGGGCGGAGACCACCGGGAAATCCACCTGAGTGGGAACCGGCGGCAGGAGGGAAGGCACGACGGCGGCGCAGGACGCTTCTGCCTGCGGACAGCGGGTACGGAAGGCGCAGCCGGAGGGCAGGTTTGCGGCGTCCGGCAGGTCGCCGGCCAGGACGACCCGCTGCCGGCTGGCAGCCTTGTCCGGATCGGTCACCGGGGCCGCGGACATCAAGGCCTTGGTATAGGGGTGCTGCGGGTTGGTGAAAACGTCCGCGGCCGGGCCCGTTTCCACGATCCTGCCCATGTACATCACGGCCACGCGGTGGCTGATCTGCCGGACCACCGAAAGGTCGTGGGCAATAAACAGGTAGGCCAGGCCCAGTTCGGCCTGCAGGTCCTGCAGGAGGTTGATGACCTGGGCCTGCACGGAGACGTCCAGCGCGGAGACGGGTTCGTCCAGGATGAGCAGCTCCGGTTTGAGCGCCAGGGCCCTGGCAATTCCCACCCGCTGCCGCTGCCCGCCGGAGAACTCGCCGGGTTTCCGCTGGCCCATGGCCGCGGTGAGCCCCACCTGTTCCAGCAGGGCGGTCACTGCTGCTGCCGTGTACTGTCCGTTGATCCGGAGTGGTTCCGCGATGATCTCGTGCACCGTCAGGCGCGGATCGAGGGACGAGTACGGGTCCTGGAACACCATCTGCATCCGCGCCCGTTCCTGCCGGCGGCGGCCATTGAGCAGCCCGGCCAGGTTGCGGCCGCCCACGGCCACCGCACCGGAGCTGGGTTTGTTCAGGCCCAGGATGGCACGGACCAGGGTGGACTTGCCGCAGCCCGACTCGCCCACCAGCCCCAGCGTCTCGCCGGGCGCCACGTGCAGGGACACCCCGTTGACGGCTTTGAGGGTGGTGCGGGAAAACAGCGGTCCGCGGACCGGGAATTCAACGGCCAGGTCCTGGACGGTCAGCACGTCCAAAAACGGCGCTGCGGGAGTATCTGTCCTCATGCCTGCTGTCCTTTCAGGAGAAGCTGTCCGGCGTTGTTCCCGGCGAAATGGCAGGCCGCCGCGCGGGGCCCGGCGGGATGGCCGGGACCGTGGGCCCCGGCAGGGGGAGTGGGCAGCAGTTCCAGGAGGGGCGCGGTGGTGGTGCAGGTCCCCTGGTCCAGGCTGGCGTGGCAGCGCGGTGCGAAGGCGCAGCCTGCTGGCCTGTCGGCGGCTGCCGGGGGCGAACCCGGAATGGTGAACGCCCGGCCGCCGGCAGTGCCCTCGCCCAGGACACTGGCCAGCAGGCCCACGGTGTAGGGGTGTGCCGGGCGGTGGAAGAGGTCCCGGACGCCGGCCGTTTCCACTACCTTGCCGCTGTACATCACGGCCACCCGGTCGGCTGCCTCTGCCACCAGGCCCAGGTCATGGGTGATGAGGATCATCGCCGCACGGCCGGCCGGGTCGGGGACCCCGACGGCGGCGAGCAGGCTGTGGACCTTTTCTGCGGTCTGCTTCCGGTTCAGCCCGGTGGCGTGCAGTTTCACGGCCTCCGCCAGTTGCCGGCCCACACGCTGCAACGGGTTCAGGGCGGACATCGGATCCTGGAAGACCATTGCCAGGTCCTTGCCCCGGATCCGGCGCAGGTCCCGTTCGGGAAGTTTGGTCAGGTCCCGGCCCCGGAACAGGATCCTGCCGGCTGAGACGCGAACGCCCGGCGGCAGGAGGTCCATGATGGCCAGGACGGTCAGGCTCTTGCCGGAACCGGACTCGCCCACCAGGGCGAACACCTCATCCTGGTGTACCTCGAAGGAGACGCCGTCCACCAACCGGACCGGGCCGGCGTCGCCCGTTGCCTCAATGGCGAGGTCCTGCACCTGCAGGAGCGGGATGCGGGATTCTGCTGCGGGGCTCATGCTGTCCGTCCCTTCCGGAGGAGGGCGCCGGTGGTGCCCTCGGCGGTGAAGCGCTGGCTGACAAACTGGGCGCCGGCCACGGTGAGGAACATGGCCAGGCCGGGCAGGATGGCCAACCAGGGGTTGCTGCCCAGGTATTTCTGGCCTTCGAAGATCATGGAGCCCCAGCTGGGGACCGGCGGCTGCACCCCCAGGCCCAGGTATTCCAGTGAGGACTCGATCAGCACAATCGTGGCGATGTCCGTTGCGCCGATGATCAGGGTCTGGGAGAAGACGTTGGGCAGGATGTGCCGGCGGATCACCCAGCCGTGCCCGCCACCCTGCGTCAGCGGCGCCAGGACAAAGTCACGGTGCCGCAGCGACCGGGCCAGGTTCCGGCTCACCCTGGCGTAGCCCACCCAGTAGGTCAGGCCCAGCGTCACGATGGTCACGGTGGCGCTGGGGCCGGTGACGGCGGCCACGGCGATCAGCAGCAGCACCACGGGCATGGCCAGGTTGACGTCCGCCAGAGTGGTCACCGCCGAATCGAGGCGGCCGCCGAAGTAGCCGGCAGCCATGCCCAGCGTGGTGCCGATCACCGCATTGAGGATCACGACGGCGAACGCGATTCCCAGCGTCACCGCACTGGCCAGGGACAGCCGACTGAGCAGGTCCCGGCCCAGCGAGTCGGTCCCCAGGAGATGATCCGGGTCCGTGAAGGGTGCGCGCATCGCTGCCGAGAGGTCCTGGCCGAAGGGGTCGAAGCCCGGGAGCAGCGGAACCACCGCGGCCAGCAGCAGAACCAGGCCCAGCATGGCGGACCCGATGACGAAGGCCGGGGAGGTGCCGCGGCCCTTGCGCTTGGCGGGCGTGGGGGTTGCGGGAGTTCCCTGGATGCCCGGGTCCGTGGGCAGAGCGGCGGGAACCTGGGTTCCGGCGGGAAGGAGTTGTTGGGTCATGCCAGGCTCACTCTCGGATCGACCTTGGCGGACAGGAGGTCCACGGCCAGGTTCACGGTGACGAAGATCAGGGCCACCACCAGCAGGCCGGCCTGGACAATGGGGAAGTCGCGCTGGCTGACGGCGTCGGTGAGGACCTGGCCCAGGCCGGGCCAGGCGAAGACGGCTTCCACAACCACGGTGCCGCCCAGCAAGGAACCCAGGTTCAGCCCCGCCATGGTGAGGACCGGGAGCAGGGCGTTGGGCAGCATGTGGGACACCAGCACCCGGGCCCGGCTTTGGCCCTTGGCGAAGGCGGTCCGGACGTAGTCCTGGCTGGCCTGGTCACTGAGTGCCGCATCCATCAACCGGACGTAGAGCACAAACTGGCCGGTGGCGATGGTGAGGACCGGAAGCACCAGGCTGGCCGGGCTCATCCGGCCCAGGGACGGGAGCAGGCCCAGCGCCACGGAAAACACCAGCACGGCCAGCAGCGCAAAAAAGAAATCCGGGACGGACTGGCGGAGCGATCCGCCCCAGATAAACAGCGAGCGCAGCGTCCGGCTGCCGGTGAGCTGGATGGCCAGGGCAGCCGCCAACGCCAGGACCAGACCCAGCAGGAAGGACCAGAAGGCCAGTTCAAAGGTGGCCGGAAGCCGTTCGATGACCAGCTCCAGGGCCGGCTCACGCTGCCGGTAGGACTGGCCGAAGTCGCCGGCCAGGACGTTGGCCAGGAAGGTGCCGAACTGCACGTGCAGGGGTTCGTTGAAGCCGAGGGCCCCGTTGAGCGCGTCCACCTCGGCGGCGGTGGCGTTGTCCGGCAGCAGCAGGCCTGCCGGTTTGCCCGTGGCACGGCCCAGGACAAACGCGAAGGTGAGGACGCAGAAAAGCGTAAATGCCGCCTGGGCTATCCGGTGGAGCAGGTAGCGGGGCATGGTGCCCCCTCTCAAAAGTCGGTGGTGGGAACCCCCGGGGCAGGGACTCCGATCACAGCGTAAGGGCCGTTTTTGGGCATTCCGCCGAGTTGACCGGATCGTCATGGAGGTTAAACATGCCGGAAACTTTTGAATACCAAATAACGCTATATTCGCTTTATTGGGGATGAAAGTGCACGATTGGCATACCAAAGCGGGTTTTGACCCCGGCGTACAGGAGTGCAGACATGGAACAAGCAGAAGCCGCGGACCTCGGTCCGGGCCTGTCGGAGCGGGTGGCTGCCGCGCTCCGGGAGGACATCATCTCGGGCCGGATCCCCGGCGGCAGCAAACTCAACGAACGCGAGCTCTCCGCCCGGCTCCAGGTCTCCCGCATCCCCCTGCGTGAGGCGTTGCCCTTGCTGGAGGCGGAGGGGTTCATCCACTCCGAAGCCCGCCGCGGCAGTGTGGTGCACACCTTTACGCTGCGCGACGCCGTGGAGGTGTTTGACCTCCGGCTCCAGCTGGAACCGTTCGCTGCCGCGTCCGCTGCCCGCCGCGTGGCGGCCGGAGCAGACCCGGCCAACCTGCTGGCCGCGCTGGAATATGCCCGCACCGGCGAGTCCGGGCACCAGGCGTCCGGCCGCAACTCGGACCTGCACGAGGAAATTGTCCACCTGGCCAGCCACGACCTGCTCCGCCGGCTGTCCAACCTGCTCAACGGCCGGGTGCGCTGGCTGTTCCGACTCACCCCGGAACGGGATACGCCAGGCATGTGGGAGGAACACGCGGAACTGGTCCACGCCATCGCCGACGGCCAGCCCGCCCTCGCTGAGGCGTTGGCCAGCGCCCACGTGGAACGCGGCCGGCACGCCTCCCTTCCCTACCTGGCCGGGCGCCTGCCCGCCGAGGCCCCGGCCCGCAAAGGCCGCCGGCCCCGCAGCCAGGACTGATTCCACCAGCCCTGTTTTTGCACCCGGCTGCAGGAGTGCCACCCTCTCTGTTCCCGCACCTGCCGCCTTCGTGTCATTTCACCCGTTTGTTTCGCTCCACCCACTTCCAGCTCCGACGCCCAGCGCGCCGCCGAATTCCCTCGAGGTACCCATGACGCTTGTGCTCACCGCTTCCGTTCTCGAAACCCTGGCGCACATGCCGGCCACCATCGCCGCCGTGGAGCAGGCCTTCGCCGACATCGCCACCGGCACGGCCTGCCAGCCCGCACCCACGTCCATGCAGCTGCCCTCCTCGGACGGGCGGTACATCCTGATGTCCGGCCTGTCGGACGCCCAGGGCCTGGCAGGGGTGAAGCTGCTCTCCGACCTTCCGGCCAACCGTGACGCGGGGCTGCCCAGCCAGCGCTCCAGCATCCTGCTGGCGGACCAGCAGACCGGTGAGACGCTGGCCCTGCTGGATGGCCGGGTACCCACCAGGGTGCGGACCGCTGCCGCCAGCGCGGTGGCCAGCAAACACCTGGCCCGACCCAACAGCTCCACACTGGGACTTATCGGTGCCGGTGCGCTAGCCGTGGCCCACGTGGAGGCGATGCTCTGTGTCCTGCCCATTGACACCGTGGTGGTGTGGTCCCGGAGCGCCGCCACCGTTGAAGCATTCAAGGCGCGCATCAGTCACCTGCCGGTCAAGGTGGTGGCTGCCGGCACCATCCGCGACACCGTGGAAGCCGCCGACGTCCTCTGCACGCTGACGCCGTCTGTGGAGCCGTTGGTCCGCGGCGAATGGTTCCTGCCCGGTTTGCACGTCAATGCCGTGGGGGCGCGCCCTCGCCCCACCCACCGGGAAATCGATGCCGCCGGAATCGCCCGGTCGGAGCTCTTTGTGGACAGCATCGCGACGGCCCGGGAAAAGTCCGGCGACCTGCTCATGGCCATCGAGGAAGGCTCGGTGACCCTGATGGACATCCGCGGTGAGCTGGGGCAGGTAGTAGCAGGGCAGGTCCCCGGCCGGACACACGATGCAGCCATCACACTGTTTGATTCGGTGGGGGTAGGAATGCAGGACGTCGCCATCGGGCGCCTGCTCTACGATGCGGCGGTCAGCCAGGGGCTGGGACTGGACGTCAACATGGCCGGCTGAGACTTCCCGGCTGCCGGTGGCTAGGCTGGCAGCCATGGACTACCAGCTCCGACAGGCCACCCCCGACGATGCCGAGGCCGTGGTGCACCTGCACACCCTGGCGCACGAACAGGCCTACGCCCACCTGATGTCCGCGGACTTCTTCCGGAGCCGCCGGGCCAGCATCCCCGAGCGGGTGGAGCGGCGGCGGCCCTATCTGGCCGTGGACGAGCCGCGCATTATCGCCCTGGACGCGGACAACAGGCTGGTGGGCCTGGCCGACGCCGGCCCGCCGCGTGACGACGATGGTCCAGAGGACCTGGAGCTGTACTCGATCTTCACCCTGGACCACACCCACGGGACGGGTCTTGGTGCGGCCCTGCTGGAAGCGGCGATCGGCGGTTCGGCCGCTTATCTGTGGGTGCTGGCGGAGAACCCGCGGGCGTTCGCCTTTTATGCCAAGCACGGCTTCCGGCCGGACGGTAAGACGGGGCTGCTGCCGCCCGAGTGGGAAAAGGTGCCGGAACTGCGGATGACGCGCCCCGCCGTCGGCCGCTAAAAACCCGGCCGCTGACAACGCGACCGCCATCAACCGGCCGCGGGAGCAAAGCCCGGCCGCCGGACCCGAAGCCGGTCAGCGTGCCGCGGGCTCCTTCCGGAGGACCTTGCCCAGCACCAGGACCGTCAGCCAGGTGACCACGGCGCAGGCCGCGGTGCCCCAGGCGATGTCCGTCAGCGCCACGAGGGTGGGGAATCCCTGCAGCACGGCCAGCCCGGTCAGCGCCCAGGTGGCGTACGTGAAGAAGCCGAAGAGCGCGGCGCCGGTGATGCGCTGGCGCAGGGTGGCGCGTCGGTCGTTGGGACGGACGCCGTAGTGCACTATGCCGGCCACGTAGATGAGGTAAAAAGCAACGGCAGCCACGTAGTTCGTGTCCGCGGCGATCAGGTCGCCGATTTGGGCCTTGTACTGCGGGTTGGCCACGCCGAGGATCCAGACCACGTCCAGGGCGGCGAAGATCACGGCTGCGACGGCGTAGCTTTGCAGCCATCGTTTGAGGTGCGGTTTCATGCCTGGCTCCTGGGGTCGGTGTAGAGGCCTTCCACGAGGTGGCGGGCCCTGTCGGTGAAGGCGCTGCGTTTGAGTTTCATGGTGGGGGTGACGTTGCCGTTGGCCTCGCTGAGGTCGGCCAGGAGCAGCACAAAACGGCGGACCTGCTCCGAGCGGGCAATTTTGGCGTTCGCGAAGCTGACGGCCTGGCCAATAGCGGTGAGGAGCCGGGCGTCCTCGATCTGGATGGCTCCGCCGTCCGCCGGGATCTTCAGGGCAGCGAGTTCGGCGAAGCCTTCGCGTTCGGCCCAGGCGGTAACGGACTCTGGGTCCAGCAGCACCAGCCCGCCCAGGTACGGTTTTCCTTCGCCCACCATCACGGCGTGCGCCACCAGGGGATCGCCCTCCACGTAGCCTTCCCAGATGGAGGGCGAGACGGTTTTGCCGCCGGCGGTGACAATGACGTCCTTGAGCCGGCCCTTGATGGTGAGTCTGCCCTGCGCGTCGAGTTCGCCCAGGTCGCCGGTGTGGAAGAAGCCGTCGGTGAAGGCGGCGGCGTTGTCCGCAGCACGCCGGTACCCGGCGAAAACACCCACGCCGCGGGCCAGCACCTCGCCCTCCTCCGTGAGCCGGACGGTGGTTCCCGGCATGGGCACCCCCACGGTCCCGGCCTTGATGGCCCCGGGCAGGTTTCCGGTCAGCGGCGCGGTGGTTTCGGTCAGGCCGTAGCCTTCGATCACGGGAAGGCCCAGGCCGCGGAAAAACAGGGAGAGCTCGGCGTCCAGGGCCGCGGCCCCGGAGAGCAGGTAGTCCAGCCGGCCGCCCACCAACGCGCGGAGGCGGGCGTAGAAAAGCCTGTCGAACACGGCGTGCCGGGCACGCAGGCCCAGCGGGGCACTGACTGTTGGGTCGGCGTCGTGCGCTTCCGCAAAACGGCCCCACTCGACGGCGGTGCGCTGCGCCGCTGCCCAGACCCGTCCCAGCCGCTTTTTCGCCGCAGCCCCGGCCGCCGAGGCCTGGATTTTCTGCAGCACGCGGGGGACCACCACCAGGAACGTGGGGCGCAGGGCACCGAGGGCGGGCACCACCTCGCGGGGATCGCCCAGGTGCGCGATCCGCATGCCGTTGGCCAGGCAGATCAGCTGCAGGCCGCGGGCCAGGACGTGCGCCATGGGCAGGAAGATGATGGTGTTGCCGCCCTCGCGGACCACCGCCGAATACGCGGCCGCCACGTTCAGGACCTGCCCCACAAAGTTGCCGTGGGTGATCAGGGCGCCCTTCGGGGCTGCGGTGGTGCCGGACGTGTACACGATGGTGGCCACCGAATCGGGGCCGGCCAGCAGCCGGCGTTCCTCCACCTCGGCATCCACGACGCCGGCACCCCGCTCCACGAGGTCCGCCAGGTCCGCGCCCGGGCGGGAGTCCATGGTCCAGATGCCCAGGTGGTCCAGCCCTGCCTCGTCGAAACCGCGGGACAGCAGGTCCGCGTGCGCCTCCGTGCCGGCCACGGCCAGCCGCACCTCGGCGTCAGCCAGGATGGCGATCACCTGGGGGAGCGCGGAGGTTTCGTAGACCGGGACCACCACGGCGCCGGCAAACCAGGCCGCCATGTCCGCCAAGGCCCATTCGTATCGGGTGGGCGACATGATGGCGAGCGAATCGCCGGGCTGCACGCCCGCGGCGATGAAGCCCTTGGCCAGGGCGCGGACCTCGTTGGCAAACTGCTGCGTGGTCACCTGCCGCCAGGGGTCGGTGATGGCGGCGCCGGCCGTCCGGACCTCGAAGGCCACGTGGTCAGGGCTGGTGCCGAGCCGTTCCAGCAGGAGATCGGTGGCATTGCGGTGGCCGGCGGTGTGGACCAGGGGCGGGGAGGTGAACTCTCTCACGGGGTGTCTTTCTCGGAAAGGGTGAGCAGGTGGTGCTGCATCAGGTGCAGGACGGTGTTGAGGAAGGTGCCGATCTCTGCCTGCTGGTCCTGTGGGAGCGAGGCCAGGTGGTTGCTGGTGGCAGTGACCAGCGGGCGCATCAGCGCACTGATCGCCGCTGCGGCTGCCGGGGTGCAGGTGACGTGGACCTGGCGCCGGTCCTCTGAACTGCGGAGCCGCTCCACAAAACCGTGCAGCTCCAGCCGGCTGACGATCGCGGTGGTGGTGGCTGCCGTGGCGCCGAGCTGGGCGGCCAATGCGCCCACTGTCATGGGCCCGGCCTGGGACACGGCTCCGAGCGCACGGTAGTCGGTCAGGTTCAGCCCCAGGTGCCGGGCCACCTCGCGCTCCGTCTCATTCGCCATGGTGAGCAGCGCCTGGAGCATAAAGGCCGACGGATGAAGTGGGGGAGTGTCCGGCGGCCCTTCGTGAGATAGCATGACTCTATAGTAATCAAATTGGTTTGAACATCAAAGACTGTTGATTGTCAGGATGCTTGCCAGGGGGATCCGCCGTGCTGCAGCGCACGCCGGGCCGTATGAAAGGAACACCCATGACCACCAAGAGCAGAAATGCCCTCATCAGCATCCCCATCGTGGTGGTGGTGGGTGCCCTGATCGCGCTGGCCGGCAGCCAGGGAGGATCCACCATCGGTGGCATCTCCGTCTTTGCGATTGGGGTGGCCGCCGCGTTTGTGATCCAGTGGTTGGTCTTCATCCCGTCCTTCGCCGCGCAGACGGAAAAGTTCTACGACTTCACCGGCGCTCTGACCTATATCGCCATCACCATCTTCCTGGTGCTGGCTTCGCCGGGCGTGGATGCCCGCGGCCTGATCCTGGCTGCCATGGTGGTGTTCTGGGCCATCCGGCTGGGCAGCTTCCTGTTCCTGCGGGTGATGAAGCATGGCAAGGACGACCGGTTTGACGAGATCAAGCCCGACTTCCCCCGCTTCCTGAACACCTGGACCGTCCAGGGCCTTTGGGTAGTGCTCACCGCCGCGCTCGCCTGGGTGGCCATCACCTCGGACAAAAAAGTGGGCCTGGACTGGTTCACCGTGGTGGGCGTCCTTGTGTGGGCCGTGGGCATCGCCATCGAAATCACCGCCGACATCCAGAAGTCCGCGTTCAAGGCAGACCCCGCCAACGAGGGCCGGTACATCTCCACCGGTCTCTGGTCCAAGTCCCGCCACCCCAACTACTTCGGCGAAATCACGCTCTGGGTGGGCGTTGCCATCATCACCCTGCCCGTGCTCCAGGGCTGGCAGTGGGCCGCGCTGATCTCCCCGGTCTTTGTGGCCCTGCTGCTCACCAAGGGCAGCGGCGTCCCGCTCCTGGAAGCCAAGGCCGACAAAAAGTGGGGCGGCCAGGCCGACTACGAGGACTACAAAAAGAACACCCCGGTGCTGATCCCCAAACTGAAGTAGGGCTTCGGCTCGGAATTGTTCACGGCCGACGGCGGCACCCGGGTGGGTGCCGCCGTCGGCCGTTAAGCGCTGGCTTGGGACGCGGCCTGTCAGCTACGTTGGACGATTGAAATCTATTGATGTGGGGGACTTATGCCGGTACGAAACGCTGTTTGGTGGACCGTGGTGGTATGCCTTGCCGCACTCACGCTGGCTTCCTGCACCACGGTGCCTCAACAACCTGCGCTGGCGGTTCTTGACCGGCCAGCCACGAATGACGATGCCGTCCCGGCGTTCGTCGACCTTTCCGACATGGCTGCTGACAGTGTGCGGCTGGCTGCCGAGGACGGGGACTTCCGGTTTTACCTTGCCCGCCCAGCCAAGGACGCCGGGTTCTGCCTGATCCAGGTGGCCGACGGGGATGGAGACCGGTGGGGATCGGCCTGCAAATCCGACGGCGGGCCCGTTTTGACGGCGAACCTGCTGGGCTATGGCAGCGACGCCGCTGTGGTGGCCGATGATGCCGACGCCGAGGATCTTATGGCGCAGGGCTACGAGCCGGTGCAGGGCAACATCCTCCTCCGGCACTGAGCTGACGAACTCGACACGCAAGTTCATTTTCGACCCGCGCATTCCCTGGCGCACCAGGTTTATAGGTGGCGCAATGGAAGGTGCGCGTCGGTACGGAATGTGCGCGTCGAAACCATAGCTTTTCAGAAGGTTGACAGCGCTGTCAGAGGAGCGTTATCTTGGGGAAGCGTCATCACTGACAGCGCTGTCAATCCAAAGGAGCACCATGGAGTCTGTTAGCCGCGCAGCCCGCCCGGCCGCCGTCTCCATGACTGACGTGGCCCGCCATGCCGGCGTGTCACTGAAGACCGTTTCCCGGGTGGTCAACGCGGAGCAGCATGTCAGTGGCGTCGTCCGCGAAACCGTCCAGCGGGCCATCGAAGAGCTGGGTTACCAGCCCAACGGTGCTGCCCGGGCCCTGGCATCCAAGCGGACCAAACGGATCGGCATGATTGCCGCCAGCACCTCCTTCTCCGGCCCGTCCGCCATCCTGGACGGCGTCGAAAAGGCCGTCCGCCAGCAGGGCTACTCGCTGGCGATCGTCCGGACGCAACCGGACGAAGGCTACGAAGTCCAGCACGCCATCGCCCAGCTCATCGGCCAGGGCATCGACGGGCTGATCCTTTCCCAACCCGTGGGACCGGATAATCCGGGAATCCAAGGCCCCGCCGGCGTTCCCCTGCTGAGTATCGACTACCCTGACGCGCGGCACAGCGCCGGGGAGATAGTTGTCGGGACCGATGAAGTGGACGGGGCGCGGCAGGCCGTCAACCATCTTTTGTCCCTGGGGCACCGCACGGTGTGGCACCTGGGCGGTGACCCGGCGTGGGCCGCGGCCCGCCAGCGCGCCCGCGGCTGGCGCGAAACGCTGGAAACGGCCGGCGCCTCCGTCCCCGAACCCGTTTTCGGCGACTGGACGGCGGCCTCGGGGTTTGCGCAGATGCAAAAAATGCTCGACGCCGGCAGCCCCACCGCCGTCTTTGTTGCCAACGACCAGATGGCCATCGGCGCCATCCACGCCTTGGAGCGGTCCGGCCGGAGCGTCCCGGGTGACGTCAGCGTGGTGGGATTCGACGATGCTGACGAATCCGCGTTCCTCCACACACCCCTGACCACCATCAGGGCGGACTTCCAGGACACGGCGCGCCAAGGCGTCTTCCGCCTCATTGAGGCCATTAACGGCCGGGACGAGGCGCCCAGGCAGTTCACGCTCCCGGTCCACCTGGTGATCCGTGAGTCCACCGCTCCGCCAAGCAACGGCGGCTAGCCAACTCCGCTCCCTCTGCCATCCCGCGAGCCCGAAAGGCACCACCATGCCCATCCCCACCGACAGCATCCTCTTCGGCGCTGCGTACTATCACGAGTACCAGCCCACCGAAAGGCTCGACGCCGACATGGACCTGATGAAGGAGGCGCACTTCACCGTCATCCGGGTGGGCGAATCCGTCTGGTCCACGTGGGAGCCGGACAACGGGGTGTTTGACCTCGACTGGCTCCAGCCGGTGCTGGATGCGGCGCACGCCCGCGGCATCCGTGTCATCCTGGGCACCCCTACCTACGCGGCGCCGCCGTGGCTGGCACGGCTGTACCCGGAAATCAACGTGCACCGGTCCACCGGGCAGCCCATGGGTTGGGGCGCCCGGCAGGAAATTGACTACACCCACCCGGCGTTCCTGTTCCATGCGGAGCGGATCATCCGAAAGATCATCGCCAGGTATGTGGACCACCCGGCAGTGATCGGTTTCCAGGTGGACAACGAGCCCGGCAACGAGATCTTCCACAACCCGGGCGTCTTCAAGAAGTTCATCTGGCACCTGCGCAAGCAGTACGGCACCATAGAGGAGCTCAACCGGGAATGGGGCCTGACGTACTGGTCGCACCGGCTCTCGGACTGGGCCGATCTGTGGACCCCGGATTCCAACGCGCAGCCGCAGTACGCACTCGCGTGGCGTCGGTTCCAGGCTGAGCTGACCACCTCCTACATCCACTGGCAGGCGGAGGTGGTGCGCGAGTACGCCCGCGAGGACCAGTTCGTCACCACCTGCATCTCCTACGAACGGCCCACAGCCCAGGATGATGCCTTGACGTCCCGGCTGGACGTGACCGCCGGGAACCCGTACTACCGGATGCAGGAGCATCTTGGACTGCCGGCTGTTGCGCCGACTCGGCAATCGTGGACCACCGAGGGCACCTGGTCCCTGTATGCGACGGCGGACCGGATGTTCTCCTCCAAGCAGGCGCCGTTCCTGGTCACCGAGACCAACGCGCAGGCGATCGGGCACGCGCACCAGAACGAGCCGGCCTTCGATGGGCAGTGGCGGCAGGCCGCGTGGGCTTTGGTGTCCCGCGGGGCCTCGATGATCGAGTACTGGCACTGGCACACGCTGCATTTCGGGGCCGAAACGTTCTGGGGCGGGGTGCTGCCGCACAGCCTGCAACCGGGCCGGGTGTACCAGCAGATCAAGGAGCTGGGTGCGGACTTCGCAGCGGCGGGAGACCTGGTCACCGGCCTGACTCCAGACGCTGACATTGTCCTGGTGTACTCGAACGACACCAAGTGGGCGCTCCAGGAGAACCCGCAGCTGCCGCTGCCCGGGCCAGACTGCCAACCGGACCCGCGTTCCTACCAGGCCATCTTCGATGCGTTCTACCGCGGCGCGTTTGAGGCGGGGCTGCAGTCGCGGCTCCTGCACGCGGGCCAGATGACGGACCTGGACCCGGCGGAGTACGCGGCGGCCCAGCCGGTGCTGGTCGCTGCCGGGCTGGCCATCGCTTCCGATGCAGAACTTTTGTGGCTGCGTTCATACGCTGCCGCCGGTGGCCACTTGATCCTGGGGATCCGGACCGGGTACCAGGACCAGGAGGCCCGGGCGCGGCTGGAGCGCAAGCCCGCGCACCTTGCCGAAGCCGCGGGACTCTTCTACGACGAGTTCAGCACGCTGGCCGGGCCGGTGGATGTGGTTGCTTCTTCCTCAAGCGAGTCAGGCTTTACGCTCAGCCCGGGTGCCACCGGCGCACGGTGGATCGATGGGGTGCAGGTCCAGGGCGCAGAGGTGCTGGCGTCCTATGACCACGTCCACTTCGGCCGGTGGCCGGCCGTGACCACTTCCGAGCATGGTTCAGGGCGGATCACCTATGTGGGGACCGTCCCCAACGAGGCGCTTGCCCGCGACATCGCGGCCTGGGCTGCCCGGCAGGGGAGTGACTGGCGGCCGAACGCCGACTCGCAGACCGTCACGGGTGCAACCTCCCGTTCCGGTGAGCAGCTGCGGTTCGTCCACAACTGGTCCTGGACGCCGAGCAGCTTCAAGCTGCCTGGCGCAGTCCGGGACGTGGTCTCGGGGGAGTCGTTCGGATACGGCGACGAGCTTGAACTGGGCGCGTGGGACGTGCGGGTTCTGGTGGAGACGGAGTAGGGCATTTGACGCCCGACGGCGGCCCCGCTGGGCCGCCGTCTCCGACCGCTTCTGGTGTGTGACTCACTGCATAGTGGCTGGTTTTGGTGTGGTGTGGGTGTTGGGTGGGGTGGTGGTCCTTGTTTTCCTTGTGTTGGCGGGGTTTTCGGGGGCCATGACTCGTTGTGGGGGCTGGTTTGCTGTGGTGCGGTTGTGCGTGTATTGTTTTCTAAGTCGCCGCGAGGGAGACAGCGAGAAGCTGGGTACCGCGGGTGACCAACCCCCATTTTGAACGGCCTGGAATATGGTTCGCTTGTTTGCGTGCCGGTTTTTTGGGTGGGGTGGTTGCTGTTGAAGCGTGATTCTGCTGAGAGATGCGGGTTTGCAAAGCTTCCGGTGATCGGGTAAGTTTGAAAAGTTGCTCCGGAGCGATCTGCGACCTGTGGTTGTGGTGGTGTCGGGTGTGTCTGTTGTTTGAGAACTCAATAGTGTGCCATGTTTGTTGATACCAATTTTTTGTATTGAATTGGTTGAATTGGCTGGATGATGCCGCCCCTGTGGTGTTGTCTGGTTTTTACAGCTGGTTTCGAATT